>JBCBGJ010000220.1:0-4691 GCA_038526925.1 Pseudomonadota bacterium | reverse complement strand
CGGAGTGCACCGAGATCCTGGCTCTCTGACTTCTCTAACGTCTGGAACGATCGATGAATATGCGGAATCTCGCAGTTTGGGGCCTGATCGCAGTGCTCCTTTTGGGCCTCTTGGCCGTTATGCAAAGCAACCCGTCACAAGCGGGCGCTCAAAAAGTAGATATCTCTGAGATCTATGAGCTTGCAGAGAACAAACAGCTCTCTGAAGTGATCATTACCCCAACCAAAGTGACGGCGGTCACAACCGGGAATGAGCGGATCTTTGCCCAGAAGAGCCAGGATCTCGGTGCACTCCGCGAACGCATGATTGATTTAGACGTGCCGTCTGTCGTGGATGATCCAGACACCGGCTTCAATCTGGGCGATTTGATTGTCGGCTTACTGCCGATCATTTTCATTGTCGCGATCCTGATTTTCTTCATGCGCCAGATGCAGTCTGGCGGCGGTGGTCGCGGCGCTATGAGCTTCGGCAAATCCCGCGCGCGCCTTCTAACCGAGAAGCAGGGTCGTGTGACGTTTGACGATGTTGCCGGCGTCGATGAAGCCAAAGAAGAGCTCGAAGAAGTTGTCGACTTCTTGAAAGATCCAGCGAAGTTCCAGCGCCTTGGCGGCAAGATCCCCAAAGGCGCGCTTCTCGTCGGCCCTCCAGGAACAGGTAAAACACTTCTCGCCCGAGCGATCGCCGGTGAAGCAGGCGTGCCTTTCTTCACGATTTCAGGCTCTGACTTCGTTGAAATGTTCGTCGGTGTCGGCGCGAGCCGTGTCCGCGACATGTTCGAGCAAGCCAAACGCAACGCGCCATGCATCATCTTCATTGACGAGATTGATGCGGTTGGCCGGTCTCGCGGCGCCGGTCTCGGAGGCGGCAATGATGAGCGTGAGCAAACCCTCAACCAACTCCTCGTCGAGATGGATGGTTTTGAGGCGAATGATGGCATTATCATCGTCGCGGCGACCAACCGTCCCGACGTGCTTGATCCAGCGCTTTTGCGCCCAGGCCGTTTTGACCGGCAGGTGACCGTGGGCAATCCAGACGTGATTGGCCGCGAAAAAATCCTCAAGGTTCACATGCGAAATGTGCCGCTGGCAAAAGATGTTGATCCAAAGATCATCGCGCGCGGAACACCTGGTTTCTCCGGCGCGGACTTGGCCAACTTGGTCAACGAAGCAGCGCTTCTTGCCGCTCGCCGCGGCAAACGCGTTGTTGCGATGTCTGAGTTCGAAGACGCGAAAGACAAGGTCCTGATGGGCCCTGAGCGTCGCTCAATGGTCATGAGCCAAGACGAGAAAGAGCTCACTGCATGGCACGAAGCGGGACACGCCATTGTCGCGCTGAAAGTCCCGAAAGCAGATCCTGTCCACAAAGCCACAATCATTCCACGTGGCCGGGCGCTCGGTATGGTGATGCAGCTTCCAGAGGATGATAAGCTCTCCATGAGCCGGATCGAGATGACCTCTCGTTTGGCGATCATCATGGGCGGCCGCGTCGCAGAAGAAGAGAAATTTGGCGATGAAGCGGTCACGGCCGGCGCTGCGTCTGATATTCAGCAGGCAACACGTCTCGCCCGCGCAATGGTGACGCGCTGGGGACTGTCGGATGAGATCGGTCCGGTTGATTATGGCGAAGATCAAGGCCAGGTTTTCCTCGGCCAGCAATTGGTGCAGTCCTCTTCTGTCTCGGAAGAGACCTCGAAAAAGATCGAGGAAGAAGTCCGCAAACTGATCCAAAGAGGCATGGACGATGCGCGGGACATTATGACCAAATTCCGTGACCAGTGGTCAGCCCTCGCCGAAGCTCTGCTGGAGTTTGAAACGCTAACCGGCGACGAAATCCGGGCGCTCATCAACGATGGCAAGCTGCCGGAGCGTCCAGACGAACCGGATGAGCCGCCACGCCCTAATGCGGCAGTTCCCGTCATAGGCAAACGCCGCAAGGATAAAGGCGGTGACTTTGGCGGCGAGCCGGAGCCTGCTTAACCCATGGCAATGACCCGTGAAACTCTGGAAGGCTTCCTCACAGAAGCCTTCCCAGACGCTGAGATCATCCTGACCGACCTCGCGGGTGACAATGATCACTGGCAGGCAGAGATCGTCTCTGAGCAATTCAAAGGCAAACCTCGGGTTGCGCAGCATCAGATGGTGTATGCGGCGCTTAAGGGCAAAATGGGCGGTGAATTACATGCGCTTGCCCTCAAAACCCGCGCACCGTCTTAGGCCTGCTAAACACTCTCGACGGAGGTAAGACTCACGCTAGGGTTGCCTTAGATGAGCGTCGACATTCACAAAATGATATTTCACCGCATGCCCAATGCGGCCATGATCTTGGACACGGATTTTGTCTATGTGGATGCCAATGAGGCATATTGCGGCGCTGTTGGACGTAGCATCGATCAGCTTCTCGGGAATTACATTTTCGATGTGTTTCCAGAGACCGAGGAACGAGTGGCGCAGGTCCTTGAAATCTTTAATCGAACGCTCGCCGGAGAGCCAACCCTTCTCGAGGCCCAGCCCTATCGGACGGTGCAGCCTGATGGCAGCTTCGAAGAGCGGATCTGGCAAATCGCTCAGTTCCCAGTCCTCTGCGAAAAGGGTCATGTCCAATTTCTCGTTCAACGCGCAGAAGATGTCACCGAACGTGAAGCCTTGCGCGCCCAACGCGACTTGGTCACCGCTGAGCTCAATCACCGAGTTCGAAACACGCTCGCCGTCGTGCAATCTGTGGCGGAACAAACGGGCTTGGTTTCAGATGACATCGACTCGTTCTTGAGTAGCTTTAACGGGCGCCTTGGTGCAATGAGTCGAAACTTTGCGGCCCTCACCGATGCGCACTGGCAAGGATTGGATTTCGAAACAATCCTGCGCGGTGAGCTAGAGCCATATGCGGGTCCTGTCTTGGACCGGATCAAGATTGATGGCGAGCCAGTAAAGCTGACCGTGCGCGCCAGTAAATTCACATCGATGATGGTTCACGAACTGATTACCAACGCGTCCAAGCATGGGTTCCTAACCTCCGAAAAAGGGCAATTATCCTTGCAATGGTGGATGGATGATGGCCGGTTTTACGCCCGGTGGACCGAGTCAGGTTTGGAGAATATCAAACCGCCCGAGCGAACAGGCTTTGGGTTCCAATTGTTCGATATGATGCCAAACATTCATGTCGAGCATGAATTCCGGCCGACCGGGCTCAATCTGCAATTCAATGTGCCAATCGTATTAAGCGTTGAGACAGGCGAGGTCTCTTTCGGGGATGGCTAATCGCCCTTTTTCTCGCGGCGCTCAGCCTCTTTCAAAGCATCAATCAGCTTTTGCAGGTGATCGGGAATTTTTTCGTTTTGGATATCCTGATACTTCTTCCGAAGCGCGCGTCCCAAAGAATCGTCGCGTTTTTCCCCAGTTGCTAGCTTTGGGTCAGAGTCAGATTTTCGTTTTATCAAAGTCGACCCTCCCCCCCGGTGCGCTTTACGCTTATGCGAATAGGTATAACTTAATATCTCACGCTGAAGGTCAATCTGCTTTAAACAGTTGTCTTGCTTAGGGGAAAAGAACGCATGTGGGCTTCAGACCGCATTGAAAAAATGGTTCCATATCTCCGCCGGTATGCGCGCGCAGCGACCGGTAACACGAGTGTTGGCGACGCATGTGTCGAGCGAACTCTGCAAAAGGTCTTAGACCTCTCTTTGCAGCCAGATTTCGAGTTCGATCGCTACGATCGTGAGGGTTTGTTCAAGCTGCTCGATGTTGAACTCGATGAGATTCAGAAAACCAAAGAGGCGAAAGCCCGCCGCGCTCTGCTTTTGACAGCGGTCGAGGGATTCCCCAGTACGGTTGCCTGCCGAGTTTTGGGCGTACGGCGCGATGAATTGCTGGAACTGATAGAGATGGCGGAGCAAGACTTTGCGTCTTCGACGGCGACTGGCATGATGATTGTAGAAGACGAACCGTTTATTTCAGCGCAGCTCAAGCGGATTGCCGAAAGCCTCGGCCACAGAGTTGTGGCAGTTGCCGCGACGGCGTCAGAGGCGGTTGCCCTAAACGCTGAACATCGCCCGGATATTGTTCTATGCGACATTCACCTCGCCGACGGTTCTATGGGCACCGACGCCATTGCTGACATGAACTTGCCGGAATCAGTTCCTGTCGTCTTTGTTACGGCCTACCCGGAGAAGTACCTTTCGACGACCAATGAAGGTCCGTCCTATTTGATCACCAAGCCGTTTAATCCGGACTATCTGAAAGCTGTCATCGGCCACGCGCTGATCAATGTCCAAAGCGCGTAGCCGACTTTGTCAGCTTAGCTTGATGATTTTGGCTTCGCCTTGCGACCACGGATGCGCGGCCAAATCAGTTTCATCCAGATCCACAAGAACAGACCGATCAGGATGATCCAAGGCAGGCCGACCGCGAAGGCTGTAATGACCGCCGCAATCGCAGCCGAGAGATTATAGAAGAAGTCGCCAAACGCCTCACCAAGCGGATTTTCGCGCGAGCCGCTAAAAGCCGGGACTTTGGTTTGATACCCAATCGTCAGCGATGACATCGAGACACGCAGACGCAGTGTTTTCAACTGTGCTTCAATGCTCTCAATATCGCCGGTGACGCGCGCCAGTTCTCGTTCGATCTGTAGCAGCTCCCCAAGCTCGCCGTCACGGCGTTCCAAAAGGTTTAAGAGGCGTCCTTGCAGAGTTTTCTGGG
>JBCBGJ010000219.1:0-4730 GCA_038526925.1 Pseudomonadota bacterium | reverse complement strand
GCCAACCGATGACGGTCACACGCGAGCCTTTGCCAGAGGTCTTACGCGGCAATCCCGACCGCACCGAGGCCCTGATCGACGCCAGCCGCCACCAGTGGACCTACCGCGCGGGCGTGATCAGCTTTGCCGCCACCGATGCCCCGACCGAGGAGCAGCAGGCCGAGGTCATGGACGGTTTCGAGCGGCTGGCCTTCGCGGGGCTGGACCCTGAGCAATATGACGTGCTCTGGGTCCGACATACCCACGAAGACCGCGTCGAGCTCCACTTCTGCACACCGCGCTTGGAGCTGACCTCGGGCCGAAGCCTCAACATCGCGCCGCCCGGCTATCAGAACGCCTTTGACAGTTTGCGGGATGTCATGAACCAACGCCACGGCTGGGCCGATCCGATGGAGTTGGAACGCACCCAAGAGGTCCGCGACACCATCGAGACCCCAACCCGCGCACAAGGTCGCGACGAGCTGCACGCGTGGCTGCAAGACCAGATCAGCGTCGGTCTGATCACCGACCGCGCCAGCATGGTCGACGGTCTCGCCGACGCAGGCTTCGACCTGCCTCGCGTTGGCAAAGCCTACCTGACCGCCCAAGACCCCGACACCGGCGAGCGCTGGCGTTTGAAAGGAGAGATTTTCCATGAAAACTGGCAAGCCGACCCGGCTGAGCGAGAAGCTGAACGCGGAACTGGACACGATCCGGCAGGACTACGCCGCCTCGATGGCATCCCAGCTGGAGAGCTTCAGGAGCGATTTGAACACCAT
This sequence comes from Pseudomonadota bacterium, assembly GCA_038526925.1. Classification (GTDB taxonomy): domain Bacteria; phylum Pseudomonadota; class Alphaproteobacteria; order Caulobacterales; family Hyphomonadaceae; genus Henriciella. Next base: position 3,972 of record JBCBGJ010000219.1, on the reverse strand, counting down.
TGCGACCAACGCGCAGCGTACAATCGAGACCGATACCCGCAGCTTTCTGCGTCAGAACAAGAGCTGGCTGACGATCTCGCCCTGGCTGATCACGGGGACGTTCTTGGCGGGGATCGTCTCGATGATGGCCGCGAGCTTGCTCTGGACGCTGATACTGGCCAGTTCGGAACTGAGGGACTTGGGCCTGACCCGGATCGACAGGGAGGACGGGACCTGGCTGGTGCTGGATCCGACCAAGACACGCCTGAGGACCTGCACGCTGGGCGGCAGATCGGTGACCTGCATCAAGGTCGAGGAGAATTAGATGACGACACCCCTGACAGCCTTGGAACGAGACTTGCTCGCCTGCGTCGAGCGGTTGGTGACGGTCTCAGAGGTCTCAGCAAAGGAATTGAGCGGGTTAGAAGCACGCTCGACGACCAAGATGCAGAGCCAGATGGATGGATTGGCCGCCTGCGTGTCGGTGCTCATTCAATCGCAAACAGCGTCCGTGGCTGCGTTGCACGGCTTGCTGAACGAGGGGCAGAGCTACGGGAATCTGCGCACGCAACTCAAGAGCAGCTTGAAATTAGTGAAAGCCGCCGAAGAGAGGTTGAGACAGAGCTAGAGACGCGGGAGGTCGAGATGGATCGAGGGCTGACGCATTGAGCCGCGATAAAAGCCGTTGCGGGTGTTGGGATAGGAAACGTTTTGGGATAGGAAACGCCAACCTTAAAGGCTCATCGAGTCCGATGCATTCACGGAGAGTTGACATTTATCTGAAAGTGAATTAATTCAATATCAGATAAATATGAGGTGCGACATGCATGGACGTGAGGAGGAGAGGGGTCAGCTGAAGCGGAAGTTGCTCGCTGGCGTCTCAATCAATATGCCTGCGCCAAGACGCATTGGTAAAACTTGGACCATTAATCGTTTGGCGGGTGATCTAAAAAAGGATGGCTGGGTTGCGATAGAGGTGGACGTTGAGGGTGTCGATACGCAGGAAGAATTTTCTAAGCGGCTTTGTAAGGCCGTTGAGGCCCAGCTCAGTCGGCAAGATCGCTTCAAATCACACCTTAGCCAGCGGTTTCAAAATTTGATTGGAGGAGATTGGTCGGGCAGCGCAATTGATGCCTTAGGCAAGATGGACGCAATCGAATTTCTGGAGGTGCTGATCTCATCTCTGAACGAAAGCGAAGAAAAGTCAGCAATTCTAATTGACGAAATTGCCTACTTTTTCTTGAAATGTGCCGAAAGGGACCAGGAAGAGGCCTACAAGTTCGCATACAGTTTAAGAAGGATTCAGCAAGGCAGCAGGAACGTCCGTTGGGTGCTTACGGGGTCAATTGGGTTGAATATCGTCGCAAAACGGTACGGCCTAGCAGGGGCATTTGTCGACTTCGAGACTTTCATGTTGCAACCATTTACCAAACGTGAAGCTCGATCCTTTCTCAGAGACCCGATCGTTCAATCGCAAATCAACCATATCTTCGATTCTACTGACGAAGATTTTGACAAAATGTTTGATGAACTTGGGTGGCTTGCTCCGTACTATCTAAAGCTAGTAGCGAACGAAACGAAGCCATTAGAGTTCGATCAAGATCGTCAAATTGCAGTCGCAACTTTTGAGGATTTTAGCGAAGCGTTCGACCGGCTGTTGCAGCCGGGTCGGGACACGGAATTCTGTGTTTGGAGAGGGCACATTGAAAAGAACCTTGCTTCAACCGATCAGGGTCTCGCATTCAAGATGCTCGACCTACTATCGAAAGACAGAGATGGTGAGGCTATGGATACGATATTGGCCATGGCTCCTATGGCTGAAATGGAGACGGGCCGGAAGCAGGTCAAACAAATTCTTGCGATACTGCTAAATGATGGTTTGCTCCGCCTCACCGACGGTCGGTACCAATTTCAGTCTGGTCTAGTACGGCGCTATTGGAAAGAGTATGAGGCTGAGTAAAAGCTGATGGAAAATATTTATCATTATAATCAGGCAGGTAGTGACGATGATATTGTTCAGTCATTCATAGCCAGACACGATGTTCTGGATGCTCTAGCTAGACGATTATCGAGCGTTGAAGACGATAGTGTTGCTGTCCATCATGTCTTGATCGGCAGCCGTGGAATGGGAAAAACATCACTCCTGAGGCGCTTAGCTGTGGAGGTTGATCGCGACCCTAAATTATCCAAGCGGTTTGTGGCGCTTAGATTTCGTGAAGAACAATATAATGTCCTTAACCTTGCTTCGTTCTGGCGAAACTGTATGGAATCATTGGCAGAATGGGCGGAAAAAAGTGGACTTGATAAACTTGCCGACAGGTTGGATGAAATAGCATCGGGAAATCACTGTCAGGATGACGATACCGCCGAGGAGTGCTTTGAGGCGGAGATGGTCGCGTTGGACAGAAGAGCAGTGTTGTTGGTTGATAACTTGGACACAATTCTTTCCGCGCTCTCTAAAGAGTCAAACTGGAAGCTGCGGCGAGTGCTTCAGTCTAAAATGGGGCCGATTGTAGTTGGTGCCGCAAGTCAACCACTCAAAGCCACAGCTAATCGTGACGCGGCCTTTTACGAGTTTTTCCAACCGCACTATCTGATTCCTCTAGATTTGGCTGAAACTCGTGCTTGTATGCTGACCCTTGCGAGCCGACGTGGCCCCAAAGGAAAATCGGTACAATTTGTTGTCCGAAACCAACCTGAGCGCTTGCAGACACTTCACGCTTTGACGGGTGGCAACCCGCGGGTCATATCGCTGATTTACCGTCTTTTGGAGTCGTCTGATACCCATGAAGTGATGTCAGATTTGAATGCGCTACTTGATGACGTAACGCCTTATTACAAGCATAAGATTGAAGAATACTCGTCAACGCATCAGCGAGCCGTGATCGATGCAATATCACTTAACTGGGACCCGATCACAACCGGCGATCTATCCCAAATCACGGGCATCAAAAGCACCACTATTTCACCGATATTAGTCAAGCTACGTAAAGACGGGATGATCGAAAACGTTGACGTTTCTGGTTCGTATGCAGGCCACCAAATTGTCGAAAGATTTTTCAACATTTGGTATTTGATGAGACACGGTACGCGGCGAACCAAGCAAAAGATGCGCTGGCTTGTAGGCTTTCTTACAAGCTTCTACTCTCCAAAGGAATTGATGCAGCTATCAAGCAAATTTGACAGCAAGAAAGGCTTGGATAATCCAGCTCATCCAGAATATGCGCTAGCACTCCGTGAAGCTCTCGCGTGTGAAGGCCATTCTTTTGATGGGTCACTCCGTCTGACTCATATGAATGAATGGGCAAAGGGGGAAGCGGATGTCAACTTTGCTGGGGAGTTGGAAAAGTCTGACGAGAATTCAATTCCGGATCTCTTTAGGCCAGTCTGGGAGGCCGAAAAAGCTGGCCAAAATAGGGAAATTCTATCTGAGATAAACAAGTTGCCAACTGCGTTTGATGAACTTGAGCGAGTGGCAGATAAAGAATTTGTTGGGCGACTTCTTAATATTAAGGGCGGCGCCTTTCTCGGCTTGAAGGATTATAAGGCTGCGCTAGAGACTTTTGATGCGCTGATCGCACGTTACGGTAGCGATAAAGCAGGCGACGTGCGCGGTCGGGCAGTTGCCGCAATGCTCAACAAGGGCCTCGCCCTCGACGAGAGCGGTGACCTTGAGGCTTCGCTGGCAACCTATGACGCGCTGGTCGAGCGCTATGGTGGCGATGAAGAAGGCGACGTTCGTGGGACCGCAGCGGGAGCAATGTTAAGAAAGGGCTTCGCCCTCGACAAGAGCGGCGACCTTGAGGCTGCGCTGGCGACCTTTGACGCTCTGATCGAGCGCTATGCTGGCGATCAGGCAGACAGCGTGCGCGAAGCGGCAGCAAGGGCGATGTTCAGCAAGGGCTTCGCCCTCGACAAGAGCGGCGACCTTGAGGCTGCGCTGGCGACCTTTGACGCTCTGATCGAGCGCTATGCTGGCGATCAGGCAGACAG
>JBCBGJ010000218.1:0-4737 GCA_038526925.1 Pseudomonadota bacterium | reverse complement strand
CGACATCGTATCGATCATGCGGTCATAGAGACCGTCTCCGCGGCTTATCAGGTCTTTTACCGGGACGGTGTCCGAAGCTTCGCAAGGAGGTTCGATGAGGGTGAGTGCTTCTGGTTCAACGCAAAAGTCACGCGCCGCGGCCCACTCCAAAAATTCCTCCGCATAGGGTGTTCCGCTGAGGTGATTGTGCAGGTCTCCACCCTTGGGCATTTCGCGTAGAATAATCCGCAAAAAACTTGGATCTGACTTAACCGACTCGAAGACCGCCGCCGTTCGCGCTTCTAGAGCCGAAGCAGTGTTAGCCGCGCTCAAATACCCAATTGAGCTCGTTGCACAGGTCGCAACAAGACAGGCGGAAAGCGCGAAGCCGAGTGTGTTTAAGCCTGCTTTACCGCGCCGCATTTTTCACGAAGTCTTCGATGAAATCAGCATGCTCGGTATCAGGCTGCCCCGAATACCAGCTGCCCCGTACGTGCCTGCGAATGGCGCGATCATTTGTTGCTGTTGCCGCCGAATGCCAGAGGTAGGCGTCGTGGAAAAGGACATCGCCTGCCTCGCAATAGACGGGTATCTCGCCGCGAACTTTTTCAAACGCCAGTGGAATGTCTACCGGCGGAAGCTCATTCGTATGTCCGCCCTTTGGTTTACTGCCTTCGGGAACAGGGACGTTATTGATATTATTGTGCGGAGCAGGGGTCGCCCATTTGTGCGATCCAGGCACGACGCGCAGGAAGCCATTGTCGGGGCTCGTCGCATCGATATTGATGGTGAATGCAACCGAGGGCCAAACATCTCGATGAGGTCCGCTTTGCCAATCAGAATGCCAGCCGATTCTACGATAGCCTGAATTGCGACCACCCCGAGCGTCTTGATACACGACGCCAAATCGAGAGTGTTCTTGCAAGTGACCATCAGGGACCCAACGCTCCATCAAGCTTACGATCTCTGGCGAGAGAACGGAGTTGCGCGTTTTGTCCGATATTTCAGTAATATATTGGACATAGTTGGAGAACCGCACCTTCTCGTCAACGCCATCATCTAAGAGAACGGAATTGCCATATCGTTCGGCGAGACTGCCCGCGATGACTTGATCTTGAGCGGCCACGCATTCGTCGGTCATCGCCTGCAAGCTCGTTTCATCGAACAATCCTCTAAGGATGGCGAACCCATACTCCTTGAAAAATTCGTCTAATTCATCGAGCTGCGACGCGTCGAAAACACCAAAGTCCTGTAGCAAAACCTGCATGGGAGCCTCTTTTTGTTCGCCCCGTTAGAATAAAGGTCGGGAGATTCCGCAACCTAACGCAGTGTGATCAAAGATATATCGCCCCAGCTTGCAAGCAGGTGCATCACTTTCTGAGCAATCAAGGCTAGATATCGGGCGGGTCTCAGGCAAGGCAGATAAACGCAAGGTCAGCGCCTTGAGTCCGAGCAGTTATGCGCCACGGTACCTACAGGTTCAACGCGTGGAGAGAGAGCGGGCATGGAAGCTTATATCGGGAATGCACGAAGCTTCCTGGGCGTCTTCTTCATTCTGTTGCTGGCTTGGGGCTTCTCGTCCGCGCGGCGGTCTGTGCCGTATCGCAGCGTTTTCGTTGCGCTCCTAATTCAGGCTGGGATCGGCGTCCTGGTGTTCACCGTGCCTGGATTGCAAGACGGACTCGCGAACGTCACGGGCGTTGTTAGCGCGCTTCAGGCCGCTACCCTCGAAGGTACGCAATTCGCATTTGGCCATTTGGCGGGAGGGGAAGCGCCTTATGATGTGACGCAGCCAGCGAATAGCTTTATTATCGCGTTCCAAGTGCTGCCAATGATCTTGGTTGTTTCAACCTTGGCTGCAATCACTTGGCATTGGGGAATTCTTGAATCGATTTGCCGGGGGATCGGCTTTATTTTCAAAAGAGTGCTCAACCTATCGGGACCCGCTGGGCTTGGCGCGGCCGCGAGCGTTTTTCTCGGTATGGTCGAGACACCGATGGTCATCCGCCCTTATCTGAACCGCCTGTCCCGCGCCGATATTCTGCTGGTGATGAGCGCGGCGATGGCGACTGTCGCAGGGACGATGATGGCCGTTTACATCGCACTTCTCTTACCCAGGGTTCCCGATGCAGGCGCGCACATCATTGCGGCTTCGTTCATGTCCGCACCAGGGGCAATCGCGATCGCCAGAATTTTGGAGCCTCCGGGGCAGGATGCTCGACATTTTGACGATCAAAAACTCCCAAAATTCTACCAGTCCACCATGGATGCCTTTATGCGCGGCGTTCAAGAAGGCTTGAATGTCTTCCTAAGCGTGATCGCAATGATCATTGTTTCCGTGGCGATTATCGCGCTGATCGATAATACGCTTGCCGCATTTGCTCCAATGGTCGGAGGCGAAGCTCTCTCAGCTGGCCGTATTCTGGGCTGGGTGTTTGCACCGATCATGTTCGCGATCGGGCTGCCATGGGCTGATTGTGCAGAAGCAGGCCGATTATTGGCAACGAAACTTATGCTGAACGAGTTTCTAGCCTTCCTGGACCTAACTGGAATGGCGGAGGATGCAATTGATCCACGCTCGCGTTTGATTATGATTTACGTCTTGTGCGGGTTCGCAAATTTTGCCGCGCTCGCCATCATGGTCGGCGGGATGTCGGCCATGTGTCCAGATCGGCGCGATGACTTCATGCAGCTCGGCATGAAAGCGCTGATGGGAGGATTTCTCGCGAACATGATGAGCGGCGCAATCGTTGGGACGCTCTTATAAGGCAGAGACTGATCACTCCGCCTCAGGGCGATATGCGATCAGAAACTCCCGTAAAAAGGCTGCTGCATTCTCTGCGGCGAGCACTTCAAAAATCGGATACTCGTTTACGCCGCCGCCGCCGCCCGCGAGGTCGGAGAGGCTGCGAAAGCCGATATAAGGAATGCTGTTAGCGTAGGCGACCGTCGCAATCGCGGACGTTTCCATTTCGACGACCTGTGCGTCAAATGTCTCAAATAAATATTCCCGAAAGTCGGCATTGTCCTGGAAAATGGACCCGGTCACGCCATTGCCCCCTAGGACAACGATTGGCGTGCGCGGGAGGCAGGTTTCTGCGTCAATGCATTGTTTAAACTCAACCGTTTCCGCTGCGACTTGTGCGGCTGCCATTAGGTCCGGGTCCGCTTCGTACCAAAATTTACGTGTTGTCGGAGACGGGTCATCCAGTGTCGCGACATGCATGCCGCGCGGTCCCATGAACTCGTACGGTGCGAACTCCGGTCCAAGTCCAGGGTGTGGAATAAACGCTCCTGCATCGTCTTCGCGCATGAAGACCATTTCGTTGTACTGTCCCCACTTCGCGGGCACAGTCACATCTGCAAATGAGAGAGACGGGTCAACGCCGCCCGCGACGCCGCTCACCAAAATTGCCTCAATCTCAAAATGGTCGATGACCAACTGCGTGTTCATCGCGGCGTTCACCAGGCTGATGCCGGTTAGAAACACAACAACGTCTACGCCCTCCATCGTGCCTGTGTAGAATTCAACGCCATTGACTTGATACTCAGAGACCTCTGAGAGGCTCGGGAGGAGGGCTTCTATTTCGGGCTGATAGGCGGCCAAGATCGCGAGGCGTGGGGTCGCATCAAGCGGGGCCATCACGGGCGCGGGTTCCGCGTTGGCGATGGGTTCAGACGGCGCTTGGTTGCAGCCAGCGACCCCGAGTGCGACCAAAACTAAAAGCGCGCTGAAACTCTTCCTCATCGAAACCTCGTATGTTTGAAACTGAACGATAGGTTGGCGACCGTACTCATTCTTCCTGTGATGGAGGAATTCCACGGCTCAGCCCGCAAACACTTGGTACGCTTGCGCCACCCACGACCAGACTTTTCGAGGCTTGCGCAAAATTTGAGCAATCGATCTCTGACTTAATTTGAGAACGAATGCGTCCCGCGAGTATCAACGCGAAGGAACGACAAATTCTGGTAGACCTTCCAAAGCGACTTTGAGAGCATCGCCCCATCCTTTTGAGATGACAGAAAATGCGGGGTTGGCTTCGTCAATTCGAAATTGTGCACCTTCGGCCAATGAATTGGCTTCATAGATGTGAACATCGAGTGGCATCCCGACGGACAAATTTGCCCTCAATGTTGAGTCGAAAGAGACGCACAACAGCCGAAGCGCTTGCTCGACGGTCATGGACGGATCGAAGGCACGCAGAATAATCGGGCGCCCATATTTGGTTTCGCCGATTTGGAAGAAGGGGGTTTCAGAGCTGGCTTCTATGAAGTTGCCTTCCGGATAGATCAGGAACAGGCGTGGCTCCATTCCCTTAATCTGTCCGCCCATAATCAGAGTCGCGCGAAATGCCGCCTCCGCGTCTTGTCCTTCCTCAGCGCGCTCATGCACGACTTCATTGAGTGTGTCCGCGATCAATCGAGCGGCCTGGAACAGTGTTGGCGCTTGCAAGATTGTTGGGTCGCGCTCCTCAGGCGCCTTTGAACGTTCATCAAGCAAGCTGACGACGGCTTGAGTGGTGGCTAGATTGCCTGCCGTCATCAACGTGATGACGCGTTCACCAGGAACAGACCAAGTGAACATTTTGCGGAACTTGGAGATGTTATCGACGCCGGCATTGGTGCGTGTATCTGACATGAAAATGAGATGGTCGTTCATTTTCAAGGCGGCGCAGTAAGTCATTCAAACGTGTCCTTCGATCCGTCCATGACCGTCGAGCAAGCGCTTCGGCTGTTGTGCGTCTCTTTCGACTCAAC
>JBCBGJ010000217.1:0-4750 GCA_038526925.1 Pseudomonadota bacterium | reverse complement strand
CGCGGATCGCTTCCGCCAAAGGCACTGAGGTCAGCGGCCCCGTCGCAATGATCACGCTCGACCAATCGACGGGTGGAAGCCCCGTAATCTCTTCGCGAACGATTGTTATGAGCGGATGAGCTTCCAATTTCGCCGTGACCGCCTCCGCGAAGCCTTCACGATCGACGGCAAGCGCGCTTCCGGCTGGCACCTGATGCTTGTCCGCGGTTGGGATGATAATCCCATTCGCGCGCCGCATCTCTTCATGCAAAACACCGACAGCATTCAAATGATGATCATCAGATCGAAATGAGTTGGAGCAAACGAGCTCCGCAAGCTGATCAGTTTGGTGGGCATCCGTGCCTTTGACGCCGCGCATTTCGTGCAAGATAACCGGCACGCCCATGTTCGCAGCTTGCCAAGCAGCCTCTGAGCCCGCCATGCCGCCGCCAATAATGTGGATTGGATCAATATCTGCCATGCTCCGCGATGTGCATCTGATCATGCAGAAGGTCAAGCGCGACGTGACAGACAGGGACTAGGCATAGGACGAGACGCTCTCTAAATGGGGCGGATGACCAAATCAGAGCTTTCTCCCGAATCGATCCTTTCCACACTCATCGAAACCTGCACAAAGGCGGGCGCGACGGGCGCTGATGCGTCTTTCGGTCGGTCCGATGGCGTGAGCGTTGAAGTGAGAGAAGGAAAGTTCGAGGGGATAGAGCGATCCGAGTCGCAAGGCGTGGCTTTGCGCTGTTTCTTTGGCCAGCAGCAAGCCTCTGTTTCTGGGTCTGACACGTCGCCAGAAGGCCTTGCAACCCTCGCAGAGCGCTGCGTTGCGATGGCAAAGGTCGTACCGGCAGATCCTTATTGTGGCCTCGCTCCAGAGGAGGACTTGGTTTCAGATATTCCGAGCATTGATGTGACCGGCGACGGGGAAATCGCTACTGAAGTCCTCGAACAAGATGCGCTCGCAGCTGAAGCGGCCGCCCTAGTAGACGGCGTTCAACAGGTGTCTGGTTGTGGCAATGGCTGGAGCACCAGCGAGCGCTGGGTGGCGACGAGCAATGGCTTCTTCTCCCATCGCATGAGCGGCTCGACAGGCCTTGGCCTCGCCGCCGTTGCAGAAAAAGACGGCGCGATGGAGCGGGATTATGAAAGCCGGTCTGTGCGCCGTCTCGAAGATCGGCCTTCTCCAGAAGAAATCGGCCGGATCGCCGGGGAACGCGCAGTCGCCCGGCTGGCGCCCCGCAAGATCAAAACGCAAACCGGCACCGTGATCTATGACCGCCGCGTTGCCGGCAGCCTGATTGGAGCTTTTCTGTCAGCGATTAGTGGCCCCAGTGTTGCGCGTGGTGTGTCGTTTCTAAAGGACCAGCTGGGTGAACAAGTCTTCGCCGACGGAATAAATCTGATTGATGACCCATTTAGGGCGCGCGGTATGGGGACACGCGCGCATGATGGGGAAGGGCGGGCTGTCTCAAAGGTCAATCTGATTGATAATGGTCGATTGACCCGGTGGCTCTTAAACGGCTCGTCCGCGAAGCAGCTCGACATGACTCCAAATGGACATGCTAGCAGCGGTTTTGGCTCAACCCCCGGTGTTGGAGTGTCCAACGCCTATATCGAAGCTGGCGCGAAGAGTCCCGCTGACATGATGAAAGACGTCGGCAAAGGCCTTCTCGTGAGTGATATGTTCGGTCCCTCCATCAACCCAAACACTGGCGACTATTCTGTCGGTGTGGCGGGGTTCTGGTTTGAAGATGGTGAGATCCAACATCCTGTGTCCGAGGTAACGATCGCTGGCGACTTGCCGGGTATGTTTAAGCGCCTGGCCCCAGCATCGGATCTTGAATTTCGAAGCTCACGCGATGCGCCGTCGATCTTGATAGAGGATATGTCGATTGCCGGAGAGTGATCTCGATAAGGAAGATCTAGACATTCTGAAACGGGTCGCGCGAGAAGCCGGAGACCTTGCGCTCGACTATTTCAAACGAGCCGACGTTCGGGTCTGGGATAAGGCCAAAGATCACCCCGTCACGGAAGCAGACTTAGCGGTCAACGCACTCATTCGCGACCGGCTTATGGCAGCGCGCCCTGACTATGGCTGGCTGTCTGAAGAAACTGCCCTTTCAAATGATACTCGTACGGCAAAACGGGTATGGATTGTTGATCCGATCGATGGAACGCGCGCTTTTATGCGCCAAGAACCCTATTGGTGCGTTGGGATAGGGGTACTTGAGCGCGGCCTCCCACGCGCTGGTGTCATCCACGCGCCTGTATTGGAAGAAACCTATTCGACCTATCTTGGCGGCGGCGCTTTCCTGAACGAAGACCCCATTAACGTCACCGGGTGCGCGCAGGAAGAAGGGTGTCGGATCATTACCAATGAAGGGATGCTGACGCATCCTGCTTGGCCGGTCCCTTGGCCAGAGATGGAATTGGCAAAACCAAAGCCAAACGCGACGCTATTGCGGCTCTGCTGGGTCGCATCCGGCAAGTTCGATGCAGTGGTTACGCTTTGGCGTAAATCTGACTGGGATTTGGCCCCTGGAGCTCTCTTGGTGAAGGAAGCAGGTGGCGTCGCGACAACCCATTTGGGCGAACCCTATCTGTTTAATCGCGGAGAACCTGCACAAAGAAGTCTTTTGGCGGCTGGAAAGGCCCTGCATTCCCTGTTATCAGCCCGAGTCAAAGGGGTGCGACTCCCAGATCCTAACTGGACCGTACGCCCATTCGATTCGACACAGACGACGGAGCGCCAAAACATGGCCGAGACATCTGACAGCAAACAACTCCTCCACATCGTTATTGGCGGTGAACTCAAAGACGTGACCGATGTCGAGTTTGAGGATCTCTCAAAAATCGACTTTGTCGGCGCGTTCGCGAGCTACAAGGCAGCCTACGACGCTTGGAAAGGCGCTGCGCAGCGCACTGTGGACAACGCAGAGATGAGATACTTCATTCTCCACGCGCACAAGCTGCTCGACCCAGAGACGGGTGACCACCATCACGTCTAAGACGTCCGAAACACCCAAAACGTCGGGCAGTCTCTTTAGGCTGTTCAAATCATACTTCCGTCCGCACCTTGGCTGGTTCCTGGCTGGAACTCTGTTTGCTGTGATGACGGCTTTGTTTGCGAACGCCTACGCGGCGATCCTCGCTTTTGTGGGGAACGGCATTCAAAGTGCAATTGAGTCGCCAGACGGGGGAACCGATTGGGTCTGGTGGGCCGCGGGCGGGATCGTTGCGCTTGCGACTGGACGAGCGCTCTCACTCTATATGATGACTGTGCTGAACAATACAGGCGTTCAACGCTCGCTCGTAGATATCCAGCAAGTTCAGTTTGAACATCTCATCGAGGGCGACTACGCTCGATTGAGTGGTGACGCATCCGGTGGGTTCGTGTCTCGGTTCATCAATGACGTGAACGCGATACGAGATGCCGGGCTTAGGTTTGCCAACAATTTCACCAAGAGCGTAGTAACCGTGATCGGGGCCTTTGGGATCATGCTTTGGCTCGACTGGCAGTTGACGCTGATCCTGTTGGTTGTCTATCCGATCGCATTCTGGCCCGTCATTGCGCTCGGCGAGCGGGTGAGGAAGCGCGCAAAACGAGCTCAAAAGCAGGTTGGCGACGTGACGGCGCTCCTGTCGGAGGGCTTCCAATCGCATCGGATTATCAAAGCCTATGGCTTGGAGACGTATCAAAACGACCGCGCCAAACTCGGCTTCGTGGAGCGTTCTCGGCTATTCCTAAAAGTTCTAACCGACAAAGCCGCGGTGGATCCGATTTTGGAAGTTACGGGGGGTGTCGCGCTCGCGGGAATCCTCGGCTTTTCAGCTTGGCGAATTGCGAGCGGTGACAGCTCACTTGGTGCGCTTTTGGGCATTATAGGCGCGATCGGAATTGCAGCACCAGAACTGCGCGCGCTCGGAACGTTGAACGCGGTCGCACAAGAGGGCGGCGCAGCGGCGGACCGGGTATTTGAGGTAGTGGACCAACTTCCCACAGTCGCGGACAAATCTGACGCCCGCCAACTCGACATCGTCACAGGGGCTATTTCGTTCGACGACGTCACTTTCAATTACCCAGATGGAACGCCGGCACTGAAAGGCCTAACCTTCGATATTGCGGCTGGTGAGACAGTGGCATTTGTCGGATCAAGTGGTGCAGGCAAATCGACGATCTTCAACCTCGTGCTGCGCCTATATGATATCGACCGAGGCAAAGTGATATTGGATAGCAGTGACATTCGAGACCTGGATGCGGGAAGCCTGCGCAGCGCGTCCGCGCTCGTCTCACAAGATACCGCGCTCTTTGACGACACAGTCGGCGCCAATATCGCGCTCGGGCGACTTGGGGCTTCTTTTGAAGACATCCAGCATGCCGCAAAAGCCGCGAACGCTCATGAATTCATCTTAGAGCTTCCTGAACAGTATGAGAGCCAAGTCGGCGAGATGGGGCGCAATCTGTCGGGTGGGCAGAGACAGCGCGTGGCGCTTGCTCGCGCCATCCTGCGCAATGCACCTATCTTACTCTTAGACGAGGCAACATCGGCACTCGACGCAGAAAGTGAAGCTAAGGTTCAGGCCGCGCTTTCAGAGTTCGCGAAAGATCGCACAACCCTGATCATTGCGCATCGACTGTCCACCGTCCGCGCGGCGGATCGCATCATTGTGCTAGATGACGGCAAAGCTGTTGAAAGCGGTACGCATGATGAGCTGTGCCTCGACAAGCTTCTTATAGGCGCCGTTCAACGCCATCAGC
>JBCBGJ010000216.1:0-4755 GCA_038526925.1 Pseudomonadota bacterium | reverse complement strand
AACCTTTCTCAAATTATACTTATCAGTGTTATCGCTACCATCGCTCCGACCGCACACCCGATCAGCATCGACGCGACACTGAACGAGATGGCCCACTCGCCGCCTTCAAACTCGGTGCGCAACCCATCGATAGTGCCGTTGATGACGCCGCTATCAAATCCAAATAGGAAACCGCCAATGGTAGCGATAACACTGATAAGTATAATTTGAGAAAGGTTGGTCTTTTCAGCCGAACCTGCTTCCGAAGAATCCATATTGCCGCCCTCCCAGTGCGGGTGTGTTTGGGAGCCGATACGCGATGAAGTTCGCCTTCATTCAGGCAGAATCGGCTTGATGTATGCTATCGCGTAACACACACACAAACAAAATGATAGCGCTATCAATTTTTGCTGCTATAAGATTCTCAAGCCGTAATTTTATGGCGATCAGACAATATGAGTAGACCCCGAAGTCTACCGACTGCGCTCATCGCGAGCGCCGAACTTGGGAGGAAATGACGTGCTAGGGTGTCTCCAGCCGTCGCGCCTGCGCATCCTCCCGGAAAAACCAATCTCGCTTCAGCTTTGAAGCATGGAACAAACTGATTCAGGAGCTACCGCTTGAAACTCAAATACACCACATCCGCTTCAGCTATGACTTTGGCCGCAGCCGCGCTGCTATCAGCGTGTTCGAGCGTCGCGACTGAAACAGAGCCGGTTGTCGCCGATACGCCGCCAGTCGCTGAAACGCCAACAGACGCGAGCAGCGACGCCGCCGCGAAAGAAGTCATCAACCCGGAAAATTGGCCAGTTATTGAGACCGCTCCCCTTGATCCTGCGGTCGAAGCTCAGATCACTGAGATCATGTCTAAAATGACGCTTGAGCAGAAAGTTGGACAAGTCATTCAGGCCGATAGCGGCTCCGTCACAGCAGAAGAGGTGAAGAAGTATCGCCTGGGTTCGGTGTTGAGCGGCGGTAACTCTGCACCGGGTCCCGACCCTTATGCCGACGCCCAAACATGGCTGGAAGCGGCTGATGCTTACTATGCAGCATCTATAGACCCAGAGGGCGTCGAAATCGCGATCCCTGTTATTTGGGGCATTGATGCTGTGCACGGCCACGCCAACCTAAAAGGCGCAGTGGTGTTCCCGCACAATATCGGTCTGGGCGCCGCGAACAATCCAGACCTCATCGAGAAGATCTATACGGCAACCGCCAAAGAACTTCGCGTATCTGGGCATGACTGGACGTTTGCGCCGACACTGGCTGTTCCACAGAACGATCGTTGGGGCCGCACCTATGAAGGTTTCTCTGAGAGCCCAGACATTGTGGCCTCATATGGCGACCGCATCGTTTACGGTCTTCAAGGCCGCATCGGTGATGATGACTATCTCGGCGCTGAACGTGTTCTCACCAGCGCGAAGCACTTTGTGGGAGATGGCGGCACGGCAGACGGCGTTGACCAAGGCGACGCGCAGATCAGTGAAGCTGAACTCCGCGACATTCACGCCGCAGGCTACGAAACCGCAATCGCGGCGAACGCTCAAACGGTTATGGCAAGCTTCTCAGCTTGGAATGGCGAGCGGATGCACGGCCAAAAAGAGCTGCTAACGGACGTTCTCAAAGGTCGCATGAACTTTAACGGCTTCGTTGTCGGCGATTGGAATGGTCACGCACTTATTCCGGGTTGCACGGCTACGGACTGCCCTGAGTCTTTCAATGCTGGCGTCGACATGTTTATGGCCCCGGACAGTTGGAAAGGTTTGTGGGAGTCGACCTACGCCCACGTACAATCCGGCGAAATCACAATGGAACGCCTGGACGATGCTGTTCGCCGCATCCTTCGCGTGAAGATCGCTGCGGGTCTGTTCGACAATCCCTTGAAGCCAAGCGCGCGCCCGCTTGCCGGAGATGAAAGCATTTTGGGAAGCCCCGAACACCGCGCCATCGCGCGTCAGTCTGTGCGGGAATCGCTCGTACTTCTGAAGAATAATGACGGACTTCTTCCGCTCGATCCAAGCCAGACCATCCTGGTTGTCGGTGACGGCGCCGACAACATTTCCAAAGTCGCAGGCGGCTGGACCCTCTCTTGGCAGGGCGGCGGCTATGCGAATGAAGAGTTCCCGAATGGTGAAACGATCATCTCGGGTCTTTCAAAAGCGGTGAGCGCAGCGGGCGGAACACTCTTGTTCAGCGCTGACGGCGATACGAGCACGGACGCAGACGTTGTCATCGCCGTCTATGGAGAAGACCCATACGCTGAATTCCAAGGCGATGTGGCAAATATGGATTTCCAGCCGAACGGGTTTGATACCGATCTGCTCGGAACCTATCAGGACCGAGGCATGAAGACCGTGTCTGTCTTCTTGTCGGGTCGCCCGCTCTGGACAAATCCCGAAATCAACGACTCTGACGCCTTTGTGGCCGCCTGGCTGCCGGGCAGTGAGGGCGGCGGTATTGCTGACATGCTATTCCAGAGCGACCCGTCCTTCGATTTCACAGGACGCCTCTCTTACTCTTGGCCAAAAGACGCCACGCAGGTTGAGTTGAATGTCCATAAAGAACCGTATGACCCGCTCTTCGCGTTTGGCTATGGCTTGTCCTATGGCGATGATGGCAATCTCGATACGCTGTCCGAAGACTCAGGTCTTGGCGGGGCGACCACGACCAGCAAAGGGGTGTTCTTCTCCAAGGGTGAATTCCCTGCGCCATGGGAACTCATCCGCTACGGATCGCCTGTTACGTCTCTGCCATTTGAATCAGCCGGCCTAATTGTGACGGCCTATGATCGCGCTGCGCAGGAAGACTCGCTTAAGATCGACTTCAAGACAGGCGAAGAGGACTTCATTTTGGCATCTGGCTATCCGGTGGACCTCTCCAGGGAGTCGAACGGCGCGATGGAACTGGTATTCCAAGCCAAATCCCTCTCAGGCGACGGATCGTTTGAAGTGGGCATGGGGTGCGATGCCGACGGCTGCGACGCTTTCCTACCAGCGACCGTTGGGGCTGAGTGGGGCGAGGTTAGTATCAGCTTGTCGTGCTATTCCGATCTCGGAATCGACATGTCGGTGATTAAACGCGCGCTTATGATCTCCGGGAAAGAAGGCCAATCCATTGGCATTTCTGATGTCGGTCTTCAGGAAGATCAGGATGCTGCTGCGAATTGCGGCACCTAAAGGCTCTGCTGTCATGACCCGACGTACAATCGGCTCATGACAGCAAGCACTTTGACTACAAGTGTTGTAGGCATACCAATTCATGCATAGATACTCGCCGTAGCACGGGTTTTGCAGCGATTTGCGAAACCAATCGAAATGAGACGGCGGCGCAGCTTGCGATGATTAAAAAACAAAACGCGACCATCAAAGAAGTTGCAGAACTCGCGAACGTTTCACAGATGACGGTTTCTCGTGTCTTGAATGACCAAGGCGCGGTTCGAGACAGCACCCGAAAACGCGTTCAGGCCGCGATGCGAGAGCTGAGTTATCGGCCGAACATTATGGCGCGGAACCTCGCTGGACGGTCCGGCCTGTTCATCGGCCTGATCTATCGTAACCCAAGTTATGGCTATCTCAGCGAATTCCTTTTAGGGGCGCTCAACTCCTGCCGTGAGCATGGGCACTATTTGATCGTGGAAGAGCCACTCGTCGACGACAATATGGTCGACCTCGACCTGATCGAGAAACGCTTCCTCGATACCAGCATTCAAGCCCTGATCGTCGTACCGCCGCTGTCAGATGATCCAAAGCTTATCGAGACGCTTGAAAGCACCGGCATTCCATTTGTTTGCGTGAGTCCAAAGTCCGACCTCTACACCGGTCCGAGTGTTCGCATGGATGATCGCGACGCTGCAAAAGACATGACGGAATATCTCCTGAGTATGGGGCATCAAAGGATAGCGCTCATCAAAGGTCCGCATGATCATATGTCGAGTGAGTTGCGACTTGCTGGCTTCAGCGACGCCATGGCGGCGCATGATCTGGCAATTGATCCCGCAATGATTGTGTCTGGAGACTTCACTTATGTCTCAGGCATGCAGGCCGCTGGGGAGCTGCTGTCATCTGATAATCCGCCGACCGCCATTTTCGCGTGTAATGACGATATGGCGTCCGGCGCGATTGCAGGCGCGCACCAACTCGGCCTTCAGGTTCCGTTGGATGTTTCGGTAGTTGGTTTTGATGATACGGCAAATGCTTCGGCGATGTGGCCGCCGTTGACGACCGTGCGGCAGCCTATTCGTGAAATGGCGAGCACCGCGATCAAAATTCTAGGCAAGAGCGCCAGTAAAAACCTGGCGCCCTCAACCACTGAATCACAAAGCCAGACGCTCGATTATGAACTCATCGTTCGCAAATCAGCTGGGCCGCCTAAACAAACCGGTTAAACAAGTTTTCCAACATTTCCTGACGACCGGAGCGCGGCGATGGGTCGATGCCGCCAGCCTCAACCTTTTTCGCAATGTCTTCCAAAGATGCTTCTTCGAGCATCCATTTGCCCATTGAGTCGTCCCATCCCGCATAGCGAGATGTGAGGACTTCTTCATAAGTGCCCTCTTCCAGTATGGCCTCTGCTGCTAACAGCCCGCGCGCGAGTGCATCTACGCCGCCTACATGGCCATAGAAGAGGTCAGCCGCATCAATACTCTGGCGACGAACTTTCGCATCGAAGTTAAATCCACCTGTTGTGAACCCGCCATTCTTAACGATGTGAACCATGGATCTCGTAATATCGAGCGGCTCCATCCAGAACTGATCGGTATCCCACCCATTCTGAGGG
>JBCBGJ010000215.1:0-4758 GCA_038526925.1 Pseudomonadota bacterium | reverse complement strand
TCGAGAAACACGCGCGTTGCAGAGCTCTCAAACCGACCCGCGCTCCGCTGTCGTCCAAGGCAAGGTCGTTCACCTCCAAGACCGCTTCACCGGCTTCCGAGATCGCTTTGGCCTTCGCTTTGTCGCCTGAAAACGCAACTTGCAGAGTGACCCAATCTGCGGTGCCGAAATCTGCCGCAGCTTGCGCCGAACCAAAAAGCTGCCAATTCGGTTCATCATTCATGTGTGGATTGTATTGCAGGGCGTCCAGCTGACGGCTTTTGTGCATGCGGAGATAGACCTCCTCGGAGTTCTCGCCGTCGAGCGCGCGAAAGACGAGATACCCAAAATGCGGTGTTCCGGTATTTAAAATATCCACGGACATGACGCCGTCCCGCGTTTCCATGCCGTTCACCAGGGCGGCGCCGCCTTGAATGCAGAGCGCATCTCGGTTGGCAATACGCTCAAACGTGGCGGCGCTGGTGTCTGAAACGTCCCACGTGTCCGCGTTCATCGGTAGACTCTCGCTCGTCGCCGGCAGACCAATACCAATCGTTGACCCGATCAGACTCGCAATCAGAATTCTCATGACATCTCCTGAAATAATGTTGGAGAGGCCTAACTAAGCGTGAGCGCCGCCCCGGTATTGGAGAAATCGGACACGCCATATCTGCGCTCATTCTGTACGCACTTTGGCGTCGCGCCCATCAGGTCCGAAAACTCCCGATTGAGATGAGATTGATCCGAGAAGCCGTGCTTGTAAGCCAAGTCTGCCCAGTCTGGAGACCCAAATAAGTCCAGCTCCGTTAGCACACGTTGTAACCTCAAGACGCGGTTATAAGTCTTAGGCCCGCACCCCATCACTTGCAGAAACCTTCTGCGAAATTGTCGCTCGCTCAATCCGGTCCGATGGGCCAGTCTTTGAACTGAGATTGCGGCACTTTGCGTTCTTACAACGTGCAGGACATTTTGAATGTCAGGGTCCAACTCAATCATCTCGTCCAACCTCGCGCGTATGGCGTGGTCCAGAGCGAGAACAATGTCTTGAAAGGGGCGCCCGGAGCGGGCGAGAGACATGACGTGTCGAAACGCCCCCTCTTCATGACGACGCGCATGATGCGAATCGGCGCGATCAATATCGTCGCACCGTTGCTTGAGGATGGCAGGCGCCAGTTCGGAGGCAATCCATACGCCGATCTGCTCAACTCGTGTTTGGGGATGATAGAGGAAGGCGGTTGTTTGTGGTCCGTGAATTTCTAGCGAGGCATCAAGGACAGTCTGATCCGCTTGCCAGGTCCGGCGCACAACAATCCCTGCATACCAATAAGGGGCCACGCGAAAGGCGCGCGGAACGCGGGACGCCTCACCATGCCGCCAGGCGAATAGTCCCGGCTGGCTTAGCTGCCAGGCCTGGTATTCACCCAGTGCGGTATCATCCGCGCGCAGAGTAGGATCGGCTTCCATCGCGATTACATACAAAAGATATTTCCACCGGTGGAGCGTTTATTTTGCCCGGCGCCAGAATTCACGTTCAAACTGTTGAGCCGCTATGCCACTGAGCGAAGCTCATCGTATCTTTGATTGAAGGCGACTATGCTTAGGCTAAAGAGATCTGAGAGTGGAGGACACATTGGCGACTGCATCTGTACAACATGATTTTGATCTACCCGTTGACGTGCTTTGGGACTTGGTTGGTGAGTTTGGAAATATGAGCAAGTGGACCGGTTTGCCGCCGGAAACCTGCATCTCAGATGGCGAAGATATTGGCGCTATTCGAACGCTCTCGCTTCCAAACGGGACAATTATTGATCGGCTCGATGCAAAGAGCGAGCACAGTTACTCATACTCGATCGTCAACATGGCAGAGGCCCCGCTCCCCTTCTCATCTTACAAGGCGAGGCTGGCTGTCCGGCCGATTTCGGAAAGCCGAAGTCGATTGGATTGGGCTGGAGACTTCACCCCCGATCAATTAACCGAAGCAGAGACGGTCGAATTCGCTCAAAATATGTATCGGCGCGGTTTGGATATGATGATACGCGCGGCGGCCAATCTCTAGAGTTTGGATTAATAAAAAAGCGCCGCACGTATTCTGGGAGCGTCGCGAAACTTGCCGTCACTGCTCACTCTGTAGATTGAGCCCCGCTTCACTGGTTTTCGACAGCTCAATGATATCCTCTTCAAACAAATCGTATTGGATGGACGTGGTCGGCAATTCCGCGATTGCGCTCACATAGCTTTCTTTCTCGAGCGAGGTTGACCCTTCTGCGGTGAACACATCGCCGGGCGGCAATGCTGGCACGAGAACACTGACCCGCTCCTTCTCGCCGCTGCGGGTTTCGAGCGTGAAGCGAATGCGCCCGGCCTCTGTTTTTGCTGCGCCCACATTTTCCAACCGCATGAAGACAAAGGGTCCATCGGGAGATGTCCCAAATCCACCCACGATGTAAGAAAGCAGGGGAAGACCGCCAGCGGTTGGCGCGCTCGAGAAGTCTGTCGGCCCTGATTGCGAGGGCGGCAATACGACTGCAACTTTGCCGATCACCGCGTTTTTCGTATCATCCGTTTTCTTCGGCAAAGTGCTCCCGAGTTCGCCAACTTTTATCGTTTGGCGCGCGCGCCGTTCCGGCGCACTTTCTTGTCGCGGTGGTGCAGCGCGAGGCTCACGGGGTGGTTTGTTTTCAGCGTTCTGAGAAGGTTTCTTATTTGGTCGCGGATCGGCCTCGTGCCCGAGGCACCGGATGATGATTTTTTGACTGTCGGAGTCCTCACGGTACAGCAATTCAATTCTGGGCGTCAGCGGATTATCGACCCTCATGACGGTTTGATATGGAAGACTGTATTGAAAGGTTTTAGACCAGCCGCTGTTTCGAAGCTGATGCCTCGTTTTCTTTTGCGACGCAGCTTCAAACTCTAATAATTGCTCACAGCGTCCTGTGAGCTCTTTCGTTTTGTAAACGTCGGTCAAAGACACCGTTTGAGTATAGATATCACCTTTCGTGATGTTTCGCTCCCATTCCCCGACTGTCACCTTCCACGCCTTCATCTTGCGCCGTGTGCCGGGAGCGCCTTGGGCGCGGAAACTCACGGTAATCGGGCGGTCAATGACGCTATATTTGTTCCCATCATTGTTGACTTGAATTTCCATGGTGCCCGCTAAAGGCGTGATTTTCGCATACCCGCCCTTACCGCCTTGTGCCAAAGCGGTCGGGCTTAGGGTCAAACAAATTCCAGTTGCAATCGCTGCTAGTCGTTGAGTGTGATCCACAGTGCTTTCCTCTGTACGTTACGAGGCCTTATCGGCGTCCCCCATTTGGAGACTACGGAAAGCTTGGCAGCCTGAATTGTACGTTTGCGACACGGCGCTGAAATTTCAGAACTTACATGACTGACCAAGGACTTAGCGGATAGTCCGGAGCTGGTCCTGAGGGTCTGAACGGCGAAGGTGCATCGGCTAAAACCGCGTCATCGGGGACATTCGCGCGGTTTGCTAAAGCAGATATGCGTTGCGCATAGTGGGCTTGCCAGGCGTCAAAGACGGCGTCCGTATTTGGCAGGTCAGACGTGTCCGCTCTTCGCCATTCATTTGTTTCCCATATGAATTTCCCGGTTAGCTGACCAGGCGTCGTCCCGGTCAAATTCCGAGTGTGGCGAATGAAATGAGATTGATCGTTAAAGCCTGTATTGTTTTGCTGATGCCAGAGGGCGCTTTCGCCATGCACAAGCCCTTCCAGAGCCTGAAAGGTCTTTGCCATGGTGAGTTCTTTTAAGGGGCTTGAAGCGATCCGGGCTTTAAACAGCCGTTCTAGTTTTCGCCGATGAATACCAACTGTCTCGGCGAGCGCCTTAGCGGAAATCGCAGCATTCGAGGCGTAAATATGAAACAATGCAGCTTCAAACGCGTCCGGCGGCGCGAGCGTTTTTACCTGCGCCTCTAACGCCACATTACTGGCCGTAATCCGTTGATCATCTGTTTCTGCTGCACGAACAACATCATGCAGATCCATCAGCCAAGAGAAATCACTGACCGGCAGATACGGGATTTCCAGCTCTGAAAAATCCAGATTGAGCAGACGCGAGGTCACACCTCGAAACAAATCAATGCACCAATAGTGAATGTTTCCCTGCGTTGTGACTTGGGGCATCTCTGCCGGCGTGACGTTGATGAACCCTGCCTCGGGTGACAGGAACTCGCCAATATAAAAAGGTTCAGAGTCGCCAAGTGGGATGTTGATCCTGTCCACAGTGTAAAACGGCATATCTGTCATGGTGACGGAGACGTTCATGTACGCGGCGACGATGTTCGACACGCTTGAACTGGGCAAATAAAACTTTGAGTGCCCCTGCCAGGACGCATTCTCCAAGTCCACTTTGAACGCTCCTCATAAACCCAACACTTCGGAGTTGGATTTGAAGCGCCAGTAACTCGCAAATTCTATGGATTGGCAAGCCGCCCATATTTTGGGTGCAATGGCGGTGAGACAGGCAGCATTCGCGGCGTACAGTGAGTTTCAAAGAGTTCCAGAGAGTCTAGTAACACGTTATTAATATTGATTATTCTGTTCCAGTAGGGTTCCATTAGATCCACCTTATTCCAACTAAGTGAGGGGGAGAAAATGGGGGATGAAAGTTCGACTTCCACAAATCGAATGGTAGGCAAACCACTCAGCGCGGCGTTTGTAAGAACCGTTTCCCAGCAGGGTAAATACCACGACGGTCAGAACACTGGCCTTATTCTCCAGGTTGGTCCTAACCAGCGAAAGTACTGGAAGCAGCGCATAG
>JBCBGJ010000214.1:0-4785 GCA_038526925.1 Pseudomonadota bacterium | reverse complement strand
CTTCCCTCAGCGCTCCAGTTGCGCCGCGGAGTTGAAATAGATGTGCTGCGCGATTTGGCTCAGCCGTTCTACTTCGCCGGGCGCATAAGCGGGGGAATAAACATGCACCTCTTTGCCAAACGTATCTGCGCCGAGACGGGCCTCTTGTTCGCCGCTCGCCGTTGTGCCGTCGAGATAGTCGCGCATGAAAGGGAACGCGGCTGGCATGGCAAAGGCTTTGGTCGCGAGCAAAATCTTGCACCCCGCGTCCTCACGCACACGCTTTGCCAGTTCGAGATTGGCTTTCAGGCGCGCGATGTCGAGGACAAAGCAAGGGGTCGAAATCTGGTCAGACATGCACGGGATCCTTTTGACGCGAAGGCGTCTTGCGCTAGGCTATCCCAAATAGGGAAACACTTGAAAAGATGCATCTGCGAATTGCAACAAGAGACGATATTCCAGCCATTGAAGCGCTGATGGAAGCGTCTATGGCGGCGCTTCTGCCGAAGTTTCTAGACGAAAAACAAGTTGAGCGATCCAGCGAAAGCATGGGCGTGGATACATTGCTGGTCGATGATGGAACTTATTTCCTCGTCTATGTGGATGACGCACTCGCCGGGTGTGGAGGCTGGTCACGCCGGCGGACACTTTATGGCGGCAATCACACCGAGGGGCGCGATGACGAGCTCGCCGACCCGAGCACTGAGCCAGCAAAAATCCGCGCCATGTACACCCACCCGGACTTCACGCGCCGCGGCATTGGCCGCTTTTTGTTGGATGCAGGTGAGGATGCCGCGCGCGCCGAAGGCTTCAAAACGATGGAAATGGGCTCCACGGCGCCGGGCCGTCCGCTTTATGAAGCGTGCGGGTATGAGTTTATCGAGGACCTATCTCAGCCGAGCGAAGATGGTACGGTCGTGCCGATCCTGCGCATGCGTAAAGCGTTGGTCTAAGCCTTAATCATCGTCGTCTAGAAGATTGCCGTCTTCGTCGCGGCGCTCTGGTCCGTGGAGGTTCACGCGTCCATCGCCAAAGGGCGCGTCACGCTCCTGCAAGGCTTGTTTTAGGCCCGCCTCACCGGCGCGCTTTACAAAGGCTTTGGCACTTGCGGCCTGGTGCCCGCGAGCGTCGTTCTCGACTGCATAGCGCTGCAGGGTCCGTGCGCCCATCAATTCGAGACCCATATTCACTGCGCGCTTATTCGCGGCGAGTATGTCTGGATCAATCAAGGCAAAACGATCGGCCAGCCCCTCGACTTCGGCCTCCAGAAGATCCGCCGGAACCGACTTTAAAGCAAAACCGATTTCAGCGGCTTGGGCACCCGAAATCGTATCGCCGGTGAGCAGCAGGCGTTTGGTCCATTGCGGTCCCAGATTGTGGAGCCAGAACTGGTTCGGTAGCGCGCCGAGATCGCGACCTGCTGGGAAGCCGATCTCCGCATCATCCGCCACGATGACAATGTCGCAAAGCAGAGCCAAGTCTGTGCCGCCCGCTTTGCAATGACCATGCACTTGCGCAATCACCGGCTTGTGCATGTCGAAAGCGGTCATGCGATAGCGCTGCGCGCGTTCAAGCTGCCAGATATCATCATCAACACTGCGATATCCGCGATAGGGGGCGTCGGGGTTTTCAGCCTGTAGTCTGGAGATCGGAACACTGTCGCCGCCAGCGAGGTCATAGCCCGCCGTGAAGGCTCGGCCTGCGCCTTTGATAATCGCGCAGTGGACGTCCTTGCGGGCATCTGCATCCCACAAAGCCTCGGAAAGCTCCGCCTGCATTTTCAGGCTCATCGCATTCAGTTTGTCAGGCCGATTCAGCGTAATCCGCGCGCGGCCATTCTCAATTTCGTAGAGGATGGTGTCGAACATTACGCAAGCTTAGGCGGTTCACGCCGCCAAGTCGAACACCCGGGCCGCGTTCTGGTAGAGGAATAGGTCCGTTGTCTCTTCGTCCAAGCCCAGAGCGTCCAAGCCCTCAAGCGCTTTTGCGGGTGTGATCATTGGATAATTGGTTCCGAACAAAACCTTCTTGCGGCCATTCGTTTTCAGATAGCGAACAATCTCTGGCGGGTAGCGTTTCGCCGTATAGGCGGACGTATCGATATAGACATTCTCATGCTTGGTCGCGACGGCGATGGCTTCCTCGGTCCAGGGATAGCCGATATGGCCGCCAACGATCACGAGCTCAGGGAAGTCGAGCGCCACTTGATCGAGGTAAATCGGGCGGCCAACTTCTGACGGCGCCAGCGGACCCGTATGACCGATCTGCGTGCAGAACGGGACCTGCATCTCGCAGCAAGCCGTGTAGACAGGATAGAACAAGCGATCGGTGGGCGCGCGTTCCGCGAGCCAGGGCAGCACTCTGATGGCCTTAAATCCGAGCTCTTCGACGCAGCGCCTGATCTCGCGCACGCCCTGCATGGGTTTTGAGATATCGACCGACCCAACGCCAACCAGGCGCCCATTCGATTCCTCGCAGAAGGCCGCGACCTCATCATTGGTGATCATGTCTTTGCCAGGCGCTTGCCAGGCAGAGATCAGGCTTTGCGAAACTCCAGCTTGGTCCATCGCCGCAATCGTCAATGATACGGGGAGCGGCTCAGTCGGGATCTCGCCTTTGGTCCAGCGGCGGAGGGATTCGAAGATCGGATCCTGCGTATGGCGCAGCGTTGGATGCTGCGCCCATGCGTCAATGATCTTCATGTCTAAACCCTCCCGGTACGGTGACTTACAAAAACCGTACGGGGCAGGGTGGTGGTGTTCAAGCTATGGCGTGGCGGAAGGGTTTAAGCCGCCGCGCACATAGGGCGCTCTTTCGAGGCGTCTTCCGGAACGTAGTCCAGCTGCTGCAGGCTAATCGCGAAATCGTCGACGTAATTGCATGGCTTCTCGCCTTGCTCGAACTGAGTCTGCGCGACGAATGAGTCTGAGCCTGGGCGTGTAAAGCTCACAAACGGTGACCAAACGCGGTGCCAGCCTCGCTCACGCGCAATGTCGGTCACACCAAGACGCTCAGCGAGCTCGGCGCCAGCTGGAGCGCGCACATGGATATGAAGGACGCTGATCTGAAAATCTGCACCATCGTTTGCGAGGCTTTCGCGCTGCTTGTCAGAGAGCGTGTTGGTGACAAAGTCTTGGATGGTGCGCGGGTTTTCCGGATCCATCTCGTCTTGAGCGAATTTTTTGCAATACGGGCACTCTTCGAAGCCCCAGACCACCATCAAGGGATTGTCGGCGGCTTGTGCAGACTGAACGGCAGCCGCGTACAGCGCGTTCGGATCCATGCAGGCGCGATAAGTGGCGTTTTCAACATCCGCATCGCAACCTTCCGCCGGTGTGAAGTCGGCATAGTCGATAGCCTCGACAAAGAGGGGTTTCGAACTGTCAGCGCCTGTGCTCGTAGGCGAGCAGGCGGTTACAATCATTGCGACAGCGGCGAATAAGCCGCTCCAGATAGGTGCTTTCATAAGTCTCTCTCAAATTCTCTCGCTGCGTGAATGCTCTGTTTAACGCGTCCAATCAATAGGCTCACAAAATCGTGCTTGAAATATCTATAAAACTAGATATATAGATATTATGAATGATACATCTGCTGCTCTCGCCTTCTCAGCGCTCGGTCATCCAAGCCGCGTCGCCGTGCTTCGCCTTTTGGTTCAAGCCGGGGCAGATGGGCTCAGCGTCTCGCAAATGCGCGATCACTTAAAGATCCCAGCGACCACTTTTGGCCATCACCTCAAAGCCATGGCGGACGCCAATCTTATCAAACAATCTCGGCAAGGACGTACGCTCGTCTCGGTTGCCAACTATGCTGCCCTGCAGGGTTTGGTTGGCTTTCTGATGGAAGATTGCTGCCGAGGTGTCTTCTCCCCCTCATCCTCAAATTCGAATGAAATGGAGCTCTCATGAAACGCTTACACATTCACATCAGCGCCGCTGATTTGGACGCTACGAAACGCTATTACTCGGCTCTGTTTGGACAGGCACCGACGGTCGACGAACCGGATTACATGAAGTGGATGCTCGATGATCCGAAGATCAATCTGGCGGTCAGTCAGCGCGACGGCGCGACCCGCGGGGTCGATCATCTCGGCATTCAAGTCGATAGCGATGACGAGCTCGAGGGTTTAAACGAAGCTTTGCTTGCAGCGGAGCAAGCCACATTGCCTGAGCCAGACGCGCAGTGTTGCTACGCGTCGTCGAACAAGCATTGGGCGAAAGACCCGCAAGGCGTGGTCTGGGAAATGTTCCATACGATGGACTCAATCCCGACTTATGGACAAGATCTGCGCGATAAGATCCCGCACACGCCGCTGGCGAAAGAAGCGGGTGGGTGTTGCTAGGTTGTGCTTAAGATCATCTGCGTGCAGCGAAACAACGCCATGCGTTTGCCGGTTTCGATAGCAGTGACTTCCGCGTCCCATACATGCGTGGAACGTCCAATATGAATGGCTGTCGTTTCGGCGCGGATGCGCCCCTTCAAGGCGGTCGAAAAGAAATTGCTTTTTAGCTCGATTGTCGTGAAGCCCTGACCCGCACGCAAATTGGAAATGGTTGAAAACCCAGTTGCCGTGTCTGCAAGCGTGACCACGGTCCCCGCATGTAGAAATCCATTCGGGGCCATATGATCTTGGCGGATTTCAAGCTCCAACACCATACGCTCGCGGGTCGTCTCCACGGCTTTGATGCCAAGCAAGCCAGGTAGATTATCTGTTAGCCGGGTGGCCCAGAATTCTGGTTTCAGCGAGTCTTCTGAGATTAAGTATTCTTCCATCTCACCCTAGGTCTCCACGGTGAACAAGTCGTCCTG
>JBCBGJ010000213.1:0-4805 GCA_038526925.1 Pseudomonadota bacterium | reverse complement strand
CTGAAGCTGAAGCCAAGAAAAAGGCAGCCGAAGAGTCTAAGACCGCTCGCTCTGATCGCGGCGGAAAGCCTCAAGGACGTGGTGGATCTGCACCAAACCAGGCCGATCTAGAAGCCGCAGCAAGTTCAGGCGGAGGTCGCCGTAAAGGCGGCCGCGATCGCGATGATCGTGATCGCCGGGACCAAGGCGGTGGCCGCGGCGGTCGCGGTGGCGGCGATTCCAAACGACGCCGCGGGAAGCTGACCATTGCGTCTGCGCTCGGAGATGACGGTGATCGTCAGCGCTCTCTCGCTTCGGTAAAGCGGGCGCGTGAGCGCGAACGCGAACGCCGGGCCGGCGGTGACCAGGGTGAAAAAGTCTCTGTCGAAGTCACTTTGCCGGAAACCATCACGCTGCAAGATCTTGCGGGCCGGATGAAAGAACGCGTTGGCGATGTCGTGAAATTCATGATGCAGCAAGGCGAAATGCTGCGCTCGAATGATATTATCGATGCCGACACAGCTGAACTGATCGCCGAAGAATTTGGCCACACGGTGAAACGCGTATCCGAGGCCGATGTTGAAATCGGTCTTGAAGGCGTTGACGATGATCCAAAAGATCTCGCGCACCGCCCGCCGATCGTGACCATTATGGGCCACGTCGATCACGGGAAGACCTCGCTTCTAGATGCTTTGCGTTCAACTGATGTGGTTGCCGGTGAAGCCGGCGGCATTACACAGCATATCGGTGCTTATCAGGTGCAGTTGAAGTCTGATGACAAGATCAGCTTCCTCGACACACCGGGCCACGCGGCATTCTCTGCCATGCGAGCGCGCGGTGCGAACGTAACAGACATCGTCATTCTGGTCGTCGCAGCAAATGACTCGGTCATGCCGCAGACCATTGAAGCGATCAAACACGCCAAAGCGGCTGAAGTCCCGATCATCGTTGCGGTCAACAAAGTCGACCTGCCAGAAGCCGATGCCAGCCGCGTGCTGACCGACCTTTTGCAGCATGACATTCAAGTCGAAGCGATGGGCGGTGAAGTCCAAGCGATTGAAGTGTCGGCGCTGAAGAAGACAGGCCTCGACGCTCTGACAGAAGCCATTACGCTTCAGGCGGAATTGCTCGAGCTTAAGGCCAACCCAAAACGCGATGCCGACGGTATCGTGGTGGAATCGCAGCTCGATAAGGGCCGCGGCCCAGTCGCAACTGTCCTCG
Source organism: Pseudomonadota bacterium (assembly GCA_038526925.1). GTDB lineage: Bacteria > Pseudomonadota > Alphaproteobacteria > Caulobacterales > Hyphomonadaceae > Henriciella. The sequence continues at coordinate 3,605 of JBCBGJ010000213.1, read as the reverse complement.
TTAAACGCGGAACGCTGAAGCGCGGCGACATTGTCGTAGCGGGCGCGCAATGGGGCAAGGTTCGCGCCTTGGTCAATGAGCGCGGTCAGCAGATGAAAGAAGCGGTTCCTGCGATGCCCGCAGAGATCCTCGGTCTCGATGGCACACCAGAGCCTGGCGACGCGTTCAATGTGGTCGAAAGCGAAGCGCGTGCTCGCGAGATCACGGAATACCGCCAACGCATGAAGCGTCAGAAGCAAGGTGTGGCAACGCAGCGGGCTTCACTCGAGCAATTCATGACCAGCCTCAAAGACGGCTCAGCGGATACCAAAGATCTGCCGATCGTGCTCAAAGGCGATGTGCAGGGGTCTGTCGAAGCGATTACGCAATCGCTCGAGAAACTCTCGACCGAAGAAGTTCGGGCGAATGTCGTATATGGCGCCGCAGGTGGTATCTCAGAGAGCGACATCTTGCTCGCGCAATCGTCTGGCGCCCCGGTCTTCGCGTTTAACGTACGTGCGAACAAGCAAGCACGCGACTTGGCCGAAAAGGAAGGTGTCGAGATCCGTTACTATTCGATCATCTATGAGCTGATCGATGATGTGAAAGCGTCGCTCTCCGGAATGCTGGAGCCAGAGAAGAAGGAAACCTTCATCGGCTACGCCGATATTCTGGAAGTCTTCAACATCACTAAAGTCGGTAAAGTGGCCGGGTGTAAGATCACTGAAGGCGTCGTTAAGCGCGGCTGCGGTGTGCGTCTGCTCCGCGACGATGTCGTGATCCATGAAGGCATGCTGAAAACCCTGAAACGCTTCAAAGACGAAGTGCCGGAAGTGACCAATGGCATGGAATGCGGCATGGCGTTCGAGAAGTATGAGGATATTCGCGAAGGCGATAAGATCGAGTGCTTCGAGGTCGAGATGATTGCTCGTACGCTCGAATAGGGCGGCACACATCCAAGTTCAAAAAAGACCGCTCAATTTGGGCGGTCTTTTTATTTTTATCTATTTGATTTTCGAATTCCCAAACTGTTTGGCCTATGACTGGCCCAATGGAGACCCTTTTTCGAATCTCGGGCGCTTTGTCGAAGCGCGACGCGAAACGGCTAACCAATGCCATTCGAAGCGGCACGGTTGGGCCAACAACGCTCTACTATGCCGGCGTGACGGCGCCGATTATCGGGGCTGGGATGGCCCTGATTTCGCGCAGCGCGCTCGATAAGATTGATGTCAGTTCGTATTGGGTCACGATGATTTCCGCGCTGGTTGCGGCAATGGCCGGGATTGTCTGGTATCTGATTTTCATGCGTTGGTCCTATCGCCACACCCATGGACGGGCTGGCGAAATGCAGCAGGAAACCAATGTCGAACTTCACGACGAGGCTTTAATCGTCCGCCGCGGTTTGGTTGAAACCCATATAGACTGGGATGCCATCGACGAGATCAAAAGCACACGCAGCTATACGCTTGTCTGTTTTGATGGCGCAGAACCCCTGATGCTTCCGCATGACTGGTTTGGCGAAAAAACTGCTTGCGAGATCTTTATGAGACGGCTCGGGCAGGGCATGAAGGCCGGATGAGCCGAAGCCGAAAACAAAACCATGGCGCCCGTCCGCCGTCCCAACGTCAATTGCGTGCTGCCGAGCTGGTGCGCCATGCGCTGGTCGAAATCATTGCGCGCGAAGAATTTCGCGATCCTGCGCTGCAGGGCGTCGCGATTACAATTGGGGAAGTCCGTTCGTCTCCTGATCTCCGTCACGCCAATGTATTTTGCTCGGCCCTGGGCAAGTCCGGCAAGGAAGAGATGGAAGCCATCGCAGATGCGCTCAATCGCGCCGCCAGCTTCTTGCGTGGCCGCCTTGGGCGCGAAATTGAGATGAAGTTCACACCACAGCTGCACTTCATCCCCGACCTATCTTACGACGAAGCGGCAGATATGAATGAGGTTTTCCGCCGCGCTGAAATCGCTCGAGATCTTGAACCAGAAGACGATTAGACGCCTTCTTCATCACTCTCGAAGCTGACTTCGAAAATCGCTTTAGGTTAGGTTGGTATAGGATCGCACCGAAAGCGGTTCCTTCCACATATTCTCCCAACCAAGACCCGTCATGCTCGGCCCGACCATCGCTTCATGGCCCCGCAAACCATTATAGAACCCATTCCATTCCATAATTTTGGGCTGGTTATGAGAGTCGACCACGACATCCCATCCGACACATCGAGAATGGTTTAATCGACGATGGAGGTCCAGGACGGCCGTCTTGGCCGCTTCAAAATTTGGATAGATCAAGGCCTCAAAACGTTCGCTCGTATCGGGGTGGCTTGAGCAGGTTCTAAAGTGAGAGTCATAGGCCAAAGGCCCCAACTCACCCGTCTGAAGATCAATCGGGACGGCCAGATGGTCTTTGCTTATGACATAGTCGGACCCTTCTCGCCCGAACCGCACACAACATCCCCGAAGTTCCACATCCCCTTCATCCGTCTTGATCGTCGTCATCCGCATTGCCGAAATGCTTCCAGGCGCGAATTTATCCAGACTTGGATGCTGATCTAAGAAGTCTTGAAAGACGCCATTTCCCATAGCTTTGATATCGGAAAGACTGAAATTCTCTCGCGTACAAACCCTGATGCCGCGGCCCTGGATAGAACTGTCTGCTTTGTAGATGACGCAATCGGTGTTCTGAAAAAGAAACTCTTCAAGGTCCGCCTCGACAATGCAATCGCCGCTGGGCGTTGAGAAGATCCCATTAATCAGGACCACCAAATCTGGTAGAAGCTCAGTGTTCAAAATCGAGCTGGAGATCGATTTCAAATATGACGTTTTTCCGGGTTCACCATTCCAGCGCGGGATCACATGATCGAAATAGTAATCATCTGGGATCCATCCATCGCAGAATCCGCCTCGGACCACGGAAAAGACGCGTAACCAGTGCTGGTAGTTTGCATCGCCCAAGACCTCAGTTGCGTAGTCTTTGCATTTTCGCTTGTCCTCAGGACTGAGATGCTGACCCGTTTCAGCAAGCGCGGTCAGGGTGCTGGACGCAAGGTTTTTGTTCCCCAAATACCGTCGACGATGACCCATGTATGACACCGCCCGCGTGCCAGTACGGCGCAAAAATTGGTTCAACAAGATACTTCACCCCCACGAAACGCTTTCTCGGTGCAAATCTGCAAGTGCTATGCCGCGCTCAGTAGGCTCATTCCTAATGAAAAGGGCTTGATGAGCCTTGTGTTTCAAAGGTACGCGTTCGGGGTGAGAGTACCTCGCCGTCGACAGGTAGAGATTGAACATTCGCGTGTCAGAAAATCTGTCTAAATCTTTCGATATCGCAATGAAATAACATTGCAATATTCCGTTGAGCCCTTAGCTCCTACGACAGAAACCCCATAATTAAGAGGCGCCCTTATGAGCGAAACAGCCACGTCTTCTGAATCGCGTTTACCCGTTACTGTACTCTCTGGATTTCTCGGCGCAGGGAAGACAACGCTTCTTAACCGCGTATTGAACAATCGCGAGGGGCGCCGCGGCACGGACTAAGTCCGCATCGATATTCACTTCTGACATATCGTTGACGATAACCGCGACGCGGCGCCCCTCGCGATTGTTCAATACGCGGTTAAGAAGCG
>JBCBGJ010000212.1:0-4824 GCA_038526925.1 Pseudomonadota bacterium | reverse complement strand
GTATCTACCATCTGGCGGATGTTGTATCAGGTCACCGAGCCGGTCTTCGCACCGATTAGACGATTCATGCCTAAGGGGTGGCAGATCGACCTTTCACCCTTCATCGCGATCCTCGCGATCATTTTTCTACAACGCGTTATCGCATACTACATTTACCCGAACGTACTTTAGATGGGGTGCATTTAGGACGTTTCAGTGGGTGACACGGACGAAAAAAAGAATACAAGGCCAGGAAAGCCGGTGCCCCGAATCCCCGGAGCTGAGCTACGGAAATAGGCAACCGGTATGGCAGCACAAATCATCTCGGGCAAAGAAGTCGCGGCGGATGTTCGCGCCAGCGTGAAAATGGCGGTTGAAACCCTGCCAGGGCAGCCAACTTTGGCCGTCGTTCTGGTCGGCGAAGACGCGGCCAGCCAAGTCTATGTCCGCAATAAGGTGCGCCAGACCGAAGAGTGCGGCATGCGATCACTGCACCACCACCTGCCAAAAGACGCGACGCAGTTTGAGGTTGAGAACCTAATCTCCGATCTCAATGCGGATGAAAGCGTCGATGGTATCCTGCTTCAATTGCCTTTGCCAAAAGGGTTGAACGAAGCGGCAGCAATTGAGAAAATCGATCCAGCAAAAGATGTGGATGGCCTGACAGAAGCCAGCGCTGGGCGGCTGAGCCTAGGTAAGCCAGGCCTGCGCCCGTGCACGCCTACCGGCTGTGTCATTCTCGCTAAACGCGCCCTCGGAGATAATCTTTCCGGCAAGCACGTCGTGGTCGTGGGTCGATCCATTCTGGTTGGAAAGCCCGCTGCGCTCCTCTTCTTGGCAGAAAACTGCACGATCTCCATCGCGCATTCTCGCACCGCAGATCTTCCGGCCTTGTGCCGCGAGGCAGATATCGTTGTGCCCGCTGTCGGGCGACCCGAAATGGTCAAAGGGGATTGGCTGAAGCCTGGCGCCTGTGTCATCGATGTCGGCATCAACCGCGTACCCGCGCCTGAGAAGGGCGAAGGGAAGACCAAACTGGTCGGAGATGCAGATTTTGAAAGCTGTTTTTCAGTCGCCGGCTCGATTACGCCTGTTCCGGGGGGCGTCGGCCCGATGACGATTGCCTGCTTGCTTCGAAACACTGTTCTCGCCGCTTGCGCTCGGAGGGGGTGGGCGGCCCCAGAAGGATTTTGAGCCAGCCTTTCAAATTAGCGCCAAGTAAGATCGTTGATCAGCTTTGGCAGGCGCAAGCAGGCCTTTGTGCTTTGTGCGGTGAGCCAATGCTTAGAAGTCGCTTTCAGGCCCCACACGCGCAGGTCTGGGCAAAGCAACGCGCCACGGTTGATCACATTGTTCCGAAGTCTAAGGGCGGTGCGGATACGGCTGAAAATCTGCAACTCGCGCATGCGCGGTGCAACAAGATTAAAGGCAACTGCCTCTGGCTATTTTGAGATGTCGTCCGGGATCGCTTGATCCATGCTCCGAGCCGGTTCACAGCACGGACCGCCGACTTGTTTGGCTGGAACGCCCGCAACGGTGCATTGCGCTGGAACATCCTTTAGGACGACAGACCCCGCAGCAACCTTAGCTTCGTCGCCCACGTAGATGTTGCCGAGCACTTTCGCGCCAACTGAGAGCAAGACGCCGTTACCTATTTTTGGGTGACGATCGCCAATTTCTTTCCCGGTCCCACCAAGCGTAACCCCATGAAGAAGCGAGCAGTTATCGCCGACCACAGCGGTTTCACCAATAGTGATGTCTGTCGCGTGGTCGAGCATCACGCCTTTGCCCATCGTGGCAGCAGGATGGATATCCACGGCAAAAAGCTCGCTGGCTCTTGATTGAAAGTGGAAAGCCAGTGTCTCACGGCCTTGTTTCCAAAGATGGTTCGCAATTCGGTGTGTTTGCAGCGCTAGAAAACCTTTGAAAAAGAGAAAGGGCTGCAACATGCCGCGGCAAGCAGGGTCACGCTCGAGCGTCGCCTGCATGTCTGCCTCAGCAGCTTCAACCAGTGCGTGGCTGGCATCATAGGCGTTTGCGATCACCTGACGAACTTGCTGCGCGCCCATTTCGGGGCCCGCTAGTTTTTCCGCCAGATGAAAAGCGAGAGCCTGACAGATTGTTTCGTGACTGAGAATAGCGGCGTCGATATAGCTCGCCATGGTCGGCTCATCGGCAGCTGCAGCGCGCGCTTCGAAGCGCAAACGGGTCCACACTGGGGGCGGGGCGCCAATATCTGGATTATAGTCCATAGGCCGGATCCTCCGTGCGGCGTGCCAAACTACATGGAGTCCTGCGAGCAGAACTTCAAGGGAAAGCTGCTGACGCTAGTCTTTCTTTTGATGGATAAACCGGATTGCGAACTCGCCGGTAACCGCGCGGACGACGGCGCCTCTAAGAGACCCGACCCGAACATGCTCTCCGACGATGGGAACCGGACCATCAAACTCGAAAGCTGCCCCGGTTAGTGAAATATCGATCACTCGGCATTGCAGTTTCGTCCCATTGGCACGCGTTATCAGCGCGGGACCACCCGTCGCTTTTCGTGGTGAATTGCGTTCGTCGACAAGGTCATATTTCTTGTGGTTCAGAAGCCAGACGAGGCGATCAGCGAGTTTATCTTTTTTGTGCTGAGGCGTTTGGAACTGAACGGCAAATCCGTTTTCTGATTTCCTTATCACCTCTCCGGCGACACGGCCGAGCTCATCAAAGTAGCAGACGATTTTTGTGCCGATGGCCGGTACGGCGGCCGCTTCGAGCAGTGCACCGCCGCAAGAAACATTTTCGGTGAGGAATGTATGGTCGGCGCCATCGCACATAAATCTACCGGTCAGACGCAATTCCACACGCTGATGCCGCCGCCGATCTGGCTTCTGGCGTACATTCGGCTGGCCGCCTTCTGATTTGCGAACGGGTAGACTCATAATCCTACTCATTGAGGTGTGCGTCGTCGCACACAGGCCTGATTTCGTTGACAATACGGAGTTTGGGTTCACAAATGGTTGATAGCGAATCCAAGATTTGAGTATTGGCAGAGAACAAACGGACCTCGGGGAAGTATAAATGGCAAACAAAAAGGGTTTTGATTACATCATTGTAGGTGCTGGCAGCGCCGGATGTGTCTTGGCAAACCGACTGAGTGCAGACCCGAACGTTTCCGTTTGTCTGATCGAGGCCGGTAAAAAAGACAAATCCTTGTTAATCCGAATGCCGGCGGGCGTCGGTGGCCTGATCAAGGAAGAGAATCCCCAAAATTGGGGCTTTTGGACCACGCCTCAGAAACATATGGATGACCGAAAGCTGTACTGGCCGCGTGGACGCGGGTGGGGCGGATCATCCTCTATCAATGGTATGATCTACATCCGTGGACATGCCCGCGACTATGACCAATGGCGACAAACAGGTCTTACCGGGTGGGGCTATGCAGACGTGCTCCCGTATTTCCGCAAGTCTGAAACCTATGAAGGCGGTTCGAACGATTTCCATGGTGGCAGCGGCCCGCTGCATGTCAGCGAAAGTCCGCTCGAGGATAGCCTTTACGACATGTTCGTGCGGGCAGGCGTAGAGGCGGGGTATCCGGAAACCAAAGATTTCAATGGCGCACAGCAGGAAGGCTTTGGGCCATATCAGCGAACCATTCATGAAGGAGAGCGCTGGAGCGCATCCTTCGCCTATTTGCGCCCAATCGAAAACGAACGTCCTAATCTAACAATCATGTCGACCGCGCTTGTTTCGCGCGTGGTCTTCCGGGGCGGGAAGACCTATGGCGTTGAGGTCGTTCCTCAGAAAGGCGCGCAGCCTGAAACGCTTCATGCGAACGAAGAGGTTATTCTGTGCGCGGGCGCCGTTCAGTCGCCGCAAATCCTACAACTCTCGGGCATCGGCCCTGCGGATGTGCTCCGTGATGTCGGCATCACTTGCGTTTATGACAGCAAGAATACCGGGGCTAATCTGCAAGATCATTTGGACGTCACCGTGATCCACGAGATGACCCAAAAAGCATCTGCTTACTCAAAGCAGGCTGGCCTCAAGAAACTGGCGGTCGGGATAAAGTACCTGATGTCCAAATCTGGCCCCGGCGCAGACAATTTCTTACAGGCTGGCGCCTTTTTAAAGACGCGTGAGGGATTAGACCGGCCTGATATTCAGCTGCACTTGGTGAATGCCATGATGCGCGATCATGGCAATTATGACTACAAGCGCGATGGATTTACGATCCACTCTTGCCAATTGCGCCCAGAAAGCCGCGGAACAGTGTTGGTCAAGAGTGATGATCCGTTCGAGCACCCTGCGATCGACCCCAATTATCTCGCAACAGAGGGAGACCGGATCACTATGCGCGAGTCAGTCAAGATGATGCGCGAGATCGCAGGTCAGTCTGCTTTGTCTCCCTTGAGAGGGGCCGAGGCCCTTCCGGGCGCGGACGTGCAGACCGATGAGCAGATTGATACTTTCATCCGAACCTATGGCGAAACCATCTATCACCCGGTCGGGACGGTCGCGATGGGCATCCAAGACGAAGACCCAGTCGACGGCGAGCTACGCGTGCGCGGTGTTGATGGGCTGCGCGTCGTAGATGCGTCTGTCATGCCGACCTTGATCGGTGGGAACACCAATGCCCCAACCATTATGGTCGCTGAGAAAGCCGCTGACATGATCCTGGGGAAGGCGCCGATGGTGCCGGAAGAGGTGGAAGTCGCGGCTTAGTCTCGTTTCCAAATCAGCTTCGCGTGTGCATCAGCATCGGGTTTCAATCCCATCCAGGCGAGCTGACCGGTCCGCGCATTGACAGACGCATCTACGACGCGCAGCCCATCAACACCGCGCACGCGTAGCTCGCCGTCG
>JBCBGJ010000211.1:0-4860 GCA_038526925.1 Pseudomonadota bacterium | reverse complement strand
CTCGAAAAAGAAAAGGCTCACGGCGCGAAAACGCCGTAAGCCTGAAATTAGAACCTGATTATTTTCAGAAGCGGTTAGGCCGCGACAGCCGTCGTTTTTGCACCAGTCAGCATGTCGGCGACCACGAGGTCTCCAAGGTGTCCGAAGGCTTCCATGCCGTACGTGATCTGCATGTAATTGCTGATGGACGGCAGCAATTGCGCGATTTCTTTGTGCCCGAGACCGGCTTTGTGGAGGCTTGTAAACATGCCTTCGCCGACATGGCGGCGACCGCCCGGTGTTTGTTCGATCAAGCGGGCGATCACAGAGGTTGCTGCGCCATGATCGGCGCCAGTCGTCGCAGAAAGTGTCCGCGCGCCTGGCATCTTCCGGAAGATCGCTTCGGCAAGGGGCGAACCTTGGCGTTCAGCGGTGTTGAGAACAATGCCCAGGGCTTCGCGTGTTTTGACTTGCGTCATTCCAGTATTGTCAGCGCAAGTTTTGATGAGGTTTTTTAGCATTGGGCAGGTCCTTATGTTTTGATCTCTAGGATCAAGCCTACCGACCACGCCTTGCCTGAAGGTTACTATCCCGCCCTGATTCGTTCACTTTCAGACGAAAGTGGTTAAGCGCCGTTAGGGCGGGGTAAACAGAAACGGGCGTTTTGTTTACTTTTGGCCGATTACATGCGTTCCGGCGCTGTAATGCCCAAAATTCCGAGCCCAGCCTCTAATTGATGAAGAACCACGCCGCAGAGGGCTAATCGTGAAGATCGCGTCTCGGCGGGGACATCATCTTTAAGAATGGGGCATGCGGCATAGAATGCGCTAAAGGACTGCGCGAGCTGATACACATGCTCACAAATATAGTGCGGCATGCGTTTTTCCCGGGCGAGACGCAAGGCGAGTGCAAAGCCATCTAAAGCGAGCACCAATTTGCGTTCCTCGGGCGCTCCGATTTGAATGTCGCCGGCTTGAAGCCCCTGCTCTGCTGCTCGGCGAAGGATCGCTTTTAGGCGAACGGCAGCATAGAGCAAATAGGGACCGGTTTTGCCTTCGAAGCTTGTGAAGCGTTCCAGATCAAAGACGTAATTGGTCGTACGCTGGTTCTGCAGATCCGCGAAACGGAGCGCAGCGCGGGCCACCAACGTACCGATTTCGGCCTTCTCCTCCGGACCGATATCACCCGACAGTCCAGTTTCGCCGATCCGTTTTGTAGCTTCTTCGAGGGCCATCCCATTCAGGTCCGCCAGGCGAAGCGTTCCGCCTTCCCGGGTCTTAAACGGCTTTCCGTCTTTGCCGTTGACTGTGCCAAACCCGAGATGTTCAAGCTGGCCGCGGCCGATATAGCCGACCTTGTCCGCAGCGCGGTAGACTTGCTCAAAGTGCAAAGCCTGGCGCTGGTCGACGACATACAGGATCCGGTCTGGACCGATCTCATCAACGCGATCTTTGATCGTGGCGAGATCCGTGGCGTGATAGCCCGTGGCGCCGCGCGAATTGACCAGCATAAAAGGCGGCATCGGATTTTTCAGGCGCGGTTTGCCGTCTTTTCCAACCGCTTCAACATTCTCATCCGAGCGCGCAATTTCGATGATCCAAGCGCCATCATCCTCAGTCGCAAGGCCCCGCTCTTTCAGTTCGGCAACCATTGGGTCGATCAGCGGGTCGACATCGCTCTCGCCTTTCCAAAGATCAAACGAGACATCCAGGAAGCCATAATCGACTTTCAGGGCTGCGACGGACACATCGATGAAGTGTTTCAGCAGCGCGCGGTAGCCTGCGCGTCCAGCCTGCATTTCAGCCACCGCATCCTGCGCGCGCTTGGCATAGGCCTCGTCTTCTTTCGAGCGTCCAGACGCCATCGGGTAAAGACGGGAGAGATCATCCATCGTCACAGGCGGTGTCTCAGGGAACGGACCTGTTTGAGTATCATCAAAATAGATGAGGTCCGGCTGCTCATCCATCACGGCAATGATCAGCAGCCCCATTTGCAAGCCCCAATCACCGAGATGAACATCTCCGGTGACATCATCTCCGAGGAAACGGAACAAACGGACGAGCGTATCGCCGATCACGGCTGAACGAATGTGCCCGACATGCATTGGCTTGGCGACGTTCGGCCCACCAAAGTCAAACACGACCTTTTCAGGCTGTCCTGCTGCGCCGCCGCCAGCTTTTTCATCCCGCCCGATAAACGCGGCTTGGTTCGCGAGCGCCGAGGCACTCACGGTAATGTTCAAAAAACCTGGGCCAGCGACATCAACGCGGTCGACGAGTTCGTGCTCCGCCACGCGTGGCGCAATTTTAGCCGCAAGGTCACGCGGGTTCATACTGGCTTGCTTGGCTGCGCCCATACAGCCATTGCATTGAAAATCAGCGAGTTCAGGACGATCGGACTGTTTCACCGCGCCCCAGCGCGCTTCTAAGCCTTCAGCTTCAAACGCAGCGCTGCACGCGCCCGCCAGTTGCGTCGCGAGATCTGTCATTGTGTTTAACCCCGCGACTATTGCCCAGCATTCAGGCGGAAACGTCGCCCTTCGCGATTGTACTGAAGTTGATCTTCGGTCAGGTCAAAGCCAACGAGAATTTCGAAGTTGGCAGCTGAAACTGACTCATCTGCGCGCGGAATGATGATCCGCTGAAGAATTTCGGTTTCTCCAACCACTGGTCCGTCCGAGAAGTCTGCAGACACGGTGAAGTGCTGCTTCTGCAGAACTTTTCCGCTCCGGCGGGTAACGGCGACCCAATAGCCATAGTCATGACGATTACCGTCGGCGGCCGGCCCTTTTCCGAACGCGAAATCAATCTCGACTTCGGCACGGACTGGATCCGTGCCAGCATAACGGCAGAACAAGCGCACATCGACGACTTCGCCGGTATACTGAACGTTCGAAAACAATTGCTCATTGTCCTCGAAGTCAACGATGCGTGATGCGTTATAAATGCTTCCGGCAGGCGGACACGAACCAGAGTTTTGGCGCGTATCAAGCGCGCTACCAATTCCAGAACTCGATTGGCAGGCGCCAATCGCCAACGCGAGGATCGAAAGGGCGATGATTCGCATATGTGATGCCTTGTCACTCTTGGCCTCGCGGGCGAGGCTATCCATTTACTGCTCAGAGTGTTACCGGGCGAAGACACGGCGCGCAACGCCCTATCTGCGTCGTAATTGTGAGGACAGTGTAAGGTTATGAAGCCGCTGACAATTCTCCTCGCCGCGCCACGCGGCTTTTGCGCCGGTGTGGACCGGGCCATTCAAATTGTTGAAGAGGCGCTGACCAAGTGGGGCGCCCCCGTTTATGTGCGTCACGAAATCGTCCACAATCAGCACGTCGTCTCGCGGCTTGAAGAGCTTGGTGCAGTTTTCGTCGAAGAATTAGACGAATGCCCTGACGATCGTCCTGTCGTGTTCTCTGCGCATGGTGTCCCAAAATCTGTTCCGGCTGCTGCGGCCGCGCGCGAAATGATCTATGTCGATGCGACCTGCCCTTTGGTCTCGAAAGTGCACGTTGAAGCGGCCCGTCACAGCAAAGATGGGAAAGAAATCGTCCTGATCGGTCATGAGGGTCACCCCGAAGTGATCGGAACAATGGGTCAACTCCCAGACGGCGCGATCACGCTGATTGAGACGGTTGAAGATGTCGCCGCCTACACGCCTCGAAACCCCGAAAATGTCGCCTTCGTCACGCAAACCACATTGAGCGTAGACGATACCGCTGAAATTGTTGCCGCGCTTCAAAAACGGTTCCCGTCCATCAGTGTGCCGCACAAAGAAGACATTTGTTATGCCACGACGAATCGCCAAGAGGCGGTGAAAGTGATGGCAGAGCGCGCTGACCTGTTTCTCGTGATTGGCGCTGAAACCTCTTCAAACTCTAAGCGTTTGGTTGATGTCGCGCTTCGTGCAGGTTGTCCTGAGGCACATTTGGTCGCCAGCGCGGAAAATATAGACTGGGCTTGGTTTGAGCAGGTCGGGACGCTCGGACTCACCGCAGGCGCAAGTGCGCCCGAGGATCTGGTTCAGGGCCTGATTGCCGCTTGCCGTGCCCGCTTCGAAATATCCGTTGAAGAGATTACGACCGCGACTGAGAGCGTTGTCTTCAAGCTGCCGCGTGTCCTAGAGCGCACTTAAGACCTAAGAACAACGGGATCGCGACAGAGCGGTGATTGCGACTCTTCCGGGCCGGCGCTATAGCCCTGCGCAAATCTCCAGAATCATCTTGATCGGACCCCGACTATGATCCCACGCTATGCTCGCCCCGCCATGACAGCCATCTGGGAGCCGACCAGCAAGTACGGCATCTGGCTAGAAATTGAGACCCTCGCGGCCGAAGCGATGGAGGAGCTCGGTCAGATCCCAGCCGGCACCAGCGCCGTGGTCCGCGAGAAAGGCGCGTTCGAAGTCGCCCGCATCGATGAAATCGAGGCAGAGGTGAAGCATGACGTGATCGCGTTCCTGACCAATGTTGCCGAACATGTCGGAGAGCCTGCTCGCTTCCTACACAAAGGCATGACGAGCTCTGATGTGCTCGATACATGCCTGAACGTGCAGCTGGTTCGCGCCACAGACCTGATGATGGAAGGTTTGGACCGCGTGCTCGCCGCATTGGAAAAGCGCGCGTTTGAACACAAACTGACCCCAACGATCGGGCGCAGCCACGGTATCCATGCAGAACCTACCACGTTCGGCATCAAACTTGCGACTTTCCATGCAGAGTTCCAACGCGCCAAACGCCGCCTTGAAACCGCCCGTGAAGAAATCGCAACCTGCGCAATTTCAGGCGCGGTTGGGACTTTCGCCAATATTGATGCCGAACGTGGTAGGTTCTGCATGGATACCGTGGCTGCGCCCGATCGTTGGGGTCAGTTTGTGTTCAAA
>JBCBGJ010000210.1:0-4882 GCA_038526925.1 Pseudomonadota bacterium | reverse complement strand
CTTCGAGTTCCAACTCAGCGTTTGCCAACCGGGATAGTGCGGCGGAGCAGTCTTTTGCAAACAATAGGGTTTCCAAAGCCGGATGCCGCTCAGGCCCGCGTGCCATCAACACGAACCCATTTGCGCTCAAAACAGAAATGGCCTCGTCAGACGAGGATAGATCACCCTGGGCATCATCCCGTTTGGTGCGCACATAGATCACGTCGAGTTCGCCGAAATGGTCCGTCGCTTCCTTGAGAATGGAGAGCCCATCTAAACGATCAAGAAGCAACCAATTGGGCTTTGTCTCTAGCGCCGCCGTGAACGTGGCGAGCGTGACCGACGACGCGCTGGCTTCTGAGATTTGCTCCAGATTTTTCCAGAGCGGCTTTAGGGTTTCGGCGCTGACCAAACCCGACTCTCGGTCGATGCTGTTTCTGAAGACAGACACATCGCCCCCGGCGGCGCTGATGACGTCGCTTTTCGTGAGCAGATTTAAATCTTGCGTTTGTGGTGCTTCGGCAACTTGCCGGATGAACGTCTCATCAGGGTGCGCGAGGGTGATCGATGATGCCCCGAGTTTTGAAGCATGCTGCAAGCGTTGCGGCATCACGGCCCCGAGCGCCAAGACCGATTTGGGCGGCAAAATCTTGCTTAATAGCAGTTCGGCGTCTGCGATGCTCGGCTGATCCAACTCAAACCTCAACTCTATCGAAACATATGGTTAGGGGCGCGGCGAAGATAAATCGACCCCGACGAGGCGATTTAGATCTTCTACCAAACGCTTTAAAACTATGAAGTTTCACGATCTTTCACTATTCACTAATGCAAAGCATCGGAAGTACACATAAACAGTGGCGTCGTCTCAAATTATCTGATTTGGAGGGCGCTCGGACGACGCGAAGGAAGTCGCGGGAGATTTTTAATGACCATTTTGGTGACCTGCGGCATTCATGATGAGTGGTGCACTTTTGCCCAAGGTCGATTTGAAAGCATGGGGTTTAGCGCCCCGGTTGCGTCGTCACGCTCGTTTATGTCCGCGACCGAATTAACAGAAAAGATGTCTGCTGGGAGCCAGTCTGCGGGTTTCACGTCGTTTGGAGGCGCCGCACCAAAGCTCGGCCAAGCCTGGCACATTGCCGCTGCTGATCTGATGATTGCAAATGCGGACCAAGAGTCCTGGGGATGGGCGCATCCGGAAAATTTGCGGTTTCTTGAGTTCTGGAAAGAGTTCGACCCAAACTGCCGATTTGCTCTGATCTATGCCTCACCTGCGGAATACATCGCGCGCGAGATTTCAGTGAACGATGTTGAGGGGGATGGACTCGAAGAAATTATCGCACGGTGGCGCGACTATCACGAAGAAATGCTGCGCTTCTATCACGCGAACAGCGAGGTCAGCATGCTGATAAATCTTCATAATTTTGAAGATACAGCGCAATCGCTGACGACGCTTTTATCAGATAGATTGAGTCTCAATGCGACGCGATTGAACCAAGCGGAATACCTCTTCCAATCCGCCCTTATGGACGTGATTGCCGAGCGCCTGATCGACCATGAGCTTGATCTGGCGAACCTGTTCTCGGAGCTAGAAAATGCAGCAGATCTGCCAATGTCCATGTCGGCCTATTCGCGGCGCGGCCTGACCGGCAAAGCGCACCGGGAATTAGACGAGAACCTGACGGGATTAGATCAAGCGCAAAGCAACTTGTTGACCGCGCATCGGGAAATTGACCAACTGAATCAGTCCCTACAGCGCTCGCAAGAGCTGCTTGAGACAGAGCAGCGCGAAAAGGAAGCGCTAGAGCTTGCTGCGGCTGAGGCGCATGTGCCGCAACTGTTGGAGAAACAGCTCGAACAGGTACGCGAGGAGCTCCATCTCTACTTCAACAAGTATAACGAACTAAAAGCGCAAGTCGCTGCGGGAGACATCGGGACAGTCGCGGGACAAACAGCGGCGCGATCACAACCGATCGTTCCATCCCTCCAAATTGACCTCAAATCCTATATTGATGGCGAGGGGTGGCATCATGCCGAGGATCACGGCCGTTGGGCGGGCGCGTCTTTGTCGAGCACGCTGCGATTGCCAGACTTGGAGCCTGGGAAATACACTGTCAGTGTGAGAATCGTAGACACAATGGCGCCGGATATTTTGCGCGGAATGTCACTCACTCTGAATGGGGCTCCGCTGAAGGCGAGCCTGAAGATTTTGAGTGATATGGGCGGGCGTCTCGCCCCATTGCGCCGCGCGAAAGCACTTGCGAGCAATGTTGAAAAACCGCTTCCGGCAACCTTGTCCGCCACAGTCGAGCCAAACCAAATCCGCATTCGGGATGACAATATTTTAGGGATCATTAGTCCACGTGCGGTGTATCCGCCATCTGTCCATGGACACGATGACCGGTTACTATCTTGTTGTATCGAGAGTGTGAGCTTTCACCGGGTAGCGTAAATGTTAGATTCCCAGAATTTCCGCCAAGTTCAAGTGAAGCAGCAATCGCTGAGCGGCTTCAGGATGCGACCGAAAGCGGCGTTAGACGATATCGTACAAGGTGCGAAGCTTTGGCGTGTTTGGCTTTCCCTGTCCTGGCAGGAGTTTGTCTCGACGTACCGACGCTCACTGATCGGCGTGTTCTGGGTGATGCTGTCCTTTGCAGCATTTGTGTTCATCAAATTGACGATTTTCTCGTCGCTGCTCGGCGCTGACGATGTCCGGTACTATGATGCTTATTTGGTGATCGGCTTTTTCATGTGGGTCTACTCACAGCAAGTGATCATGACCGCGCCTGATACGTTTGTGAGTTCCGGAGGGTGGATACGGAGCGAGGCGCTGCCGCTCTCGACCTACATCTATAAGATGGTGATGCGAGAGATTTATAATCTCCTTTTCACGTTTGTTGTGGTGATTATCGCGCTTGTTTACCTTCAATACCCGGTTGATATAAAAGCGCTTTATGCCGTCCCAGCGATTTTGTTCTTGCTGCTGAACGCGTTCGCCATCAAGCTTCTTCTCGGCATTATCGGAGCGCGGGTTCGCGACATCACGCATTTGGTGAAAGCCATCATGCTTCCAATGATGTTTTTGACGCCGATCTTTTGGATGCCGTCGCAAATGCCAAACCTGATGAAAGTCCTTTGGTGGAATCCTCTGTTCCACGCCATCGAGATTTTCCGGGCTCCGATCCTGGACGGTGAGTTTCCGACGGCAAGCTGGATCTTTATGGGCGTCGTCTTCCTGATTGTCTCCGTCTCTGGCTTTTTGCTGTTCTCGCGGCTCCGGCAGCGCATTGTTTTCTGGTTCTAGAAGATGGCCCAGATCGACGCGTTTAACCTCTCTTTGCATTACCCGCTCACAGGCGGCGCGGATCGTAACATCAATGCGGACCGCGAGCCGGATTCCATCGTTACTGTGGGTCGAAAGAAGTACATTCTCGCGCTCAGAGATGTCACCTTCTCGATCCAACGCGGACAGAATATCGGCCTCGTCGGACGAAACGGATCTGGTAAATCGACATTGTTGCGTGTGCTTGGCGGGATTTACACGCCGACCAGTGGACAGGTTGTCTCTACGGGGAAAATTTCGTCTCTCTATGGCATGAATCTCGGCATTCAGCCGGATGCGACAGGGCGCGAAAACATCGTCTTCCGGGGGATCATCAAAGGGTGGTCCCGGGAAGAACTGAAAGAGAGAATTCCCGAAATCATTGCCTTCAGTGAACTCGGCGATTTCATAGACCTGCCGCTTCGCACCTATTCTGATGGGATGCGAATGCGATTACTCTTCGCGATTGCGACATGTTTTGCGCCCGAGATCTTATTGCTCGACGAATGGATCGGTGCCGGAGATGCAAACTTCCAGAAGAAAGCCGGGCAGCGGATGAACGATCTGGTCGATGAGGCCGGTATCACGGTGGTTGCCAGTCATAACCGTAATTTAATCCAGAGCGTCTGCGAGCAGGGCATATGGCTCGATAAAGGCGTGATGCGCGCCTATGGCCCCATCGCTGATGTTTACAAAGAAATGGACGCTCACTTCGCCAAAACAGAGGCCTAGAACGTCCTAAATTAGCGGCGCAAACGAGGTCACGGCGTGATAGAGCATGCTGGCTGGGACAGCTTTTGAAACCGGCGTGCCGTCGGCATTCACTTCATCAATCCAGCCGCCAGTCGGACCCTGGTCCAAGTAGGTCTCAAAGATCCGCTCGAGCAGAGCTTCTGCTTTAGGCCGGGAGGCGACACCAGGGTGCAGCAAATAGGCTCGGAACATTTCCAACTGGTGCCATAGCCGGCTGGTTGGATTTGTGACGTCGCCATTCTTCCGCAGGGCGTTTATCGCAAAGCCTGTTTTGACGTTTAGGCCCGCGGCGTCGGCGTGTCTGATCAAGCGTCGGCGCCAGCTCAGAGAGTCATGGTCTGAGACCGCGTCATACATTGAGAGAAGGGCGGCCCATTCATACTGATGTCCTGGTTCAAACACCGTCTGGTCGGAGGTTTCAACCGTCGACCAATCTTGCTCAAAGAACTCGGACATGACGTTCGTTGCAGGATCGAAGAAGTGTTTCTCAAACAGGGCCACGCAGTCGCCGGCGCGATCCAAAGCAGAGATATCGCCTGTCGCACCATAATAGGCCAACATTGCTTCGAGCATATGCATGTGCGGATTTGAGCGACGCGGAAGCGCGGCAGGGAGCGCCTCTTGCCATCCACCATTTATGGGATCTTTCAGCTGATCGTCGATAAATGCTATCGCATCCTGCGCTATTTTAAGCCCAAGGGCGCTACCCGTTGCTTTGTAGGCAGCTGATCCGGCAAGGATGATAAACGCGTGATCGTAAAGGTCGCGTCGTTCATCCTTTGCGGCCCCATCCGCAGTGATCGTGTGTAACCACCCTCCGTCTGGGTG
>JBCBGJ010000209.1:0-4884 GCA_038526925.1 Pseudomonadota bacterium | reverse complement strand
TGAATGGGGCGGTTCGCTTGAAAACCGCGCCATTCATCGTCTCTTTGATTGGTCAGAGGCGAGAGAAATTGGCTCATCAAATAGCCATGCGCCGCGTGGATCTGAACACCATCAAACCCGGCAGCCCGCGCCGCCTTGGTCGCGATCGCATATTTCTCGATTAGGCGTTTGATATCATCCCCAGTCATCGCGCGCGGGGTTCCGAACTGTCCGCCCGGTAGATCGACCGCAATCGCGCTCGGCGCATCTGGCTGCGGATTGACCAATTTCTGTGTTTGCCGCCCGGCATGGCTGAGCTGCATGACCACTTTACCGCCGCCCGCTTTGCATGCCTCGGCCCACTTGCCCAGCATGACAGCATGTTCATTCGACGGCACCCCATCAATGACGACATTACCGGGCGCTTCCAAGTTTCTCCGATCCACCAGGACATTGCCCGTGATCTGCAGCCCAATCCCGCCATCGCCCCATGCCTTATACAGACGCAGGTGGCGATCGGTGACTTCATTCTTCGGATTCGCCAATCTCTCGGTCATTGCCGCCTTAACGAGCCGATTGGGTAATTCTACGCCAGAAGGCAGGGTTAATGGCGTATTAATCTTAATCGTCATGATGGAAGTCCTTGGAATCAGTGGGCGAATGGGCTTACGGGGAGAAAACCATTATGGGCGCTGCAAAGCAAACAAACCTGTTCAACGATATGAAAACTGATCCTTCTGGCTATAGCGCAAAAGACATCGAGGTCCTCGAGGGCCTCGAACCTGTCCGCAAACGTCCCGGCATGTACATCGGCGGGACAGATGAGCGTGCTTATCACCACCTGTTCGCGGAAATCCTCGATAACTCAATGGATGAAGCCGTTGCGGGCCATGCCTCACGCATCGAGGTTCATGTCCGCGCTGACGGTTATGTCGAAGTGATCGACAATGGCCGCGGCATTCCGGTAGGCGAGCACCCAAAGTACCCTGGCAAATCAGCCCTTGAAGTCATCATGACGACGCTGCACGCGGGCGGAAAATTCTCGAACAAAGCCTATGAGACGGCAGGTGGCCTGCACGGGGTGGGTTCTTCTGTCGTGAACGCTTTGTCTGAGCGAATGGAAGTTGAAGTCGCGCGCGACAAAAAATTGTACTTCCAAGCCTTTGAGCGCGGGATCGTTACAGGCCCCCTCGAATTGAAGGGCGCCGCACCGAACCGGCGCGGCACGACCGTCCGTTTCAAACCAGATTTCCAAATCTTCGGCGAAAAGCTTCGCTTTAAACCACAGCGCCTGTTCCAAATGACACGCTCGAAAGCGTATCTTTATCGCGGCGTCGAAGTGCGCTGGAAATGCGATCCTGAATTGCTGCCCGAGGACTCGAAAGTCCCAGCTGAAAAGACGCTCTCTTATCCAAACGGTCTCGCTGACCAACTGGATGAGGTCTTTAAAGGCAAGGCGACGATTACCGAGCAGAACTTTGCAGGTCTTGTCGAAACCGATGACGGCAAAGTTGAGTGGGCCATTGCTTGGACGAATGCGGGTTTCGGCGAAACAGACGGTTTTGCGCGCTCTTACTGTAATACAATCCCAACGCCAGATGGCGGAACGCATGAGGCGGGCTTCCGCTCTGCGATTACCAAAGGGATGCGCAATTACGCTGAACTAACGGGCCAGAAAAAAGGCACATCGATCACAGCGGATGACATTATGGGCCATTCCGGTCTGTTGCTGTCTGTCTTCATTCGTAACCCTGAGTTTGTCGGTCAGACAAAAGACAAGCTGTCGACCACCGCAGCCTTCCGTTTGGTCGAAAACTCAGTCCGCGACCGCTTTGATCACTGGTTGGCGGCCAGCCCGAAAGAAGCTGACAAGCTTCTCACCTGGGCGATCGAACGCGCGGACGAGCGTGCACGCCGCCGCAAAGCCAAGGACGTTGCCCGTAAGTCAGCGACCAAGAGACTGCGCCTACCCGGCAAACTCGCAGATTGCGCCGATAGCAAGGGCGACACCGAATTGTTCCTCGTCGAGGGGGATTCAGCGGGTGGTTCGGCGAAACAGGCGCGCAATCGCAAAACCCAAGCGATCCTTCCGCTGCGCGGTAAAATTCTGAACGTTGCCTCGGCAACGGCAGACAAGATGGACAAGAACCAAGAGCTGCAGGACCTCCTCCTAGCGCTCGGCACGGGTACTGGATCTCGCTTCAACATTGACGATCTGCGCTATGAAAAGATCATCATCATGACCGATGCGGACGTTGACGGCGCGCACATTGCAGCGCTGCTCATCACCTTCTTCTATAAGATGACGCCAGGCCTGATCGAAAGCGGCCGCCTCTACATGGCGATGCCACCCCTCTATAAGCTCTCTTATAAGGGCAAGTCGGTTTATGCGATGGATGATGAGGACAAAGACCTCCTCATGGAGCTGGAGTTCAAGCCGAACCAAAAGGTCGAACTCAGTCGCTTTAAGGGCCTTGGTGAAATGAACCCCGGTCAGCTTAAAGAAACGACCATGAACCCGGAGACGAGAACGCTCGCGCGGATCACGCTCCCGGACAGCATCGACGAGCTGACCGAAGCCAAACCGGCTGAGCTGATCGATACGCTCATGGGCAAAAAGGCAGAGCACCGGTATCGCTTCATTCAAGAGAACGCGCACTTCGCCGAAGAGCTTGATATCTAGGCGCTGTAAAACTCGCCTCTCACACGAATTGGCCCCGAAATTGCTTCCAGAAGTCCTGACGATCACGAATTCGTGAGGGGAAGCAATGTATGTGAATTGGCCAGATCATTCTGAAACACATTTCGGGAATGAAGTGCTTTTGGCACAGCAGAATGTCTCAACTTCAGACCTGTTTGACGATGAGGGTCTAGCATACTTGCTGGATGTCTATCCTCGTGAAAGCTTGGACATTTGGACCTTCGGGCAAGAAAGCGAAGGTTTGAACACATCGCTTCGCGGCCGTGCGACAAAGCTTAGCGGCAAAGACATCTTAGAAGCCGTGAAACGTGGACATATTTGGCTAAACATGAGGCGCGCAAACATTGATGTGCCGGAGCTCGGTCCGATTGCAGATGTGATTTACGACACACTACAAGACGCAAGCGGGCGCAAAATCCGAAAGCGCGATCTCGCCGTGCTGATCTCGTCGCCAAACGTCCAAGTCCATTACCATTTGGACATTCCGCTCGTCGCGCTGTTTCAGATGCGCGGTGAAAAGAGACTTTGGATGTACCCTCGCGAGGAAAAGCTCGCCCCATCAGACTTCATCGAAGACATCGTGCATATGAAGCGCGAAGAAGAACTACCTTATCGCAAGGCGTATGATGAAGAAGCGACTGTCTACACGCTGCGCCCTGGTATGGGACTGACCTGGCCCCAGTTCATGCCCCACCGCGTGCAGAACGCGAACTGCATGAATGTGTCTCTGTCGTGTGAATACCAAACACTGAACAGCTTCGTTCAGGCGAATGCCATGTACACGAATGGTCTGCTGCGCAGTGCCACTCCTCTTTCACCCGCTCTAAATGACAATGTCGGGCCGGTCTCGGTTGCCAAAGCGGCCTTCGCTCGCGCACACAAAGCGGTTGCTCGTAAGGGGCCGCGTACGTCGCCCACGCCGGTGACCTTCGAGCTAGACACCAGCCGGGAAAACTGTGTCCGTCAGCTCTACGGCTAAGCGCTAGTCGCCTTTGAAGTCAGGGTCTCGCTTTTCAAGGAAAGCGCGGATGGCTTCAGCCTGGTCTTCTGTGGTTGAGGCATACGCGAACTGATCGCGATCCATAAAGCTTGTCGCATGTCCAAGCGGCATCGCGGCGACATTGATTGCTTGCTTCGTCATTCGCAGCGCGATCGGCGGGACCTTCGCGTATCGCTCCGCCAGGACCTGAGCATTCGCAAGCGCTTCTCCGGGCGCGGTCACCTGATCCGCAAGCCCCCAGTCGAGCGCCGTTGGCGCATCACATTTCTCGCCTAAAATCGTAAACCGTTTTGCCCGAGATGGCCCAACCAAAGCGACGGTGCGTGGATTGGTTTGCCAGCTCATATTCATGCCGAGCGGAATCTCTGGCAGGCGGAAGAACGCATCATCGGCGATGATCCGATGATCACAGGCGACGGCCAACGCAACACCGCCGCCGATACAGTAACCTTCAATCGCGGCAATCGTGATCTGCTCGAGCGCTTCCCAAGCCGCGCACATATCCGGGCCAAGCTTTAGTGACTGCCTTTGCTCTAGCCGGGTTTGATCTCGCAACGCGGCGCGGTCTGGGTCTTTCAAATCTGCGCCAGCTGTGAACGCACCAGCGCCAGAAAGAATGACGACATTGCAGCTCGTGTCAGACTGAAGAAATGTCGCCGCATCGATAAGCGCCTGCATCGCTTTGAGCGAGAGCGCGTTCCGCTCATCGCCGCGATCAAGGGTCACTATTGCAATCGTCCCTTCAATCTTTAGATGGAGGCAATCTCCGAACGTCTTGGTCATTTGCTTTTCGACACATTAGCAACGCGCTGTAGCGGTTCTGTGCTCTGAATGTAGCCCACTTCTTCAGGAATATGGAGACATGGGTCCCCTGCATCGTCCTTTCCGATCACTGGCAGCACCGTGACCACTTTCTCCGATGAGAAACGCTTTAGTGCCGCTTCTGTAGAACCAGTCTCAGCAAGTTTTCCGAGATTCATTCTGGTCATTGGATTACGCCGACCATGATGCCGAAGCGGTTCGATACACATTTCTATCTTGCAGCGACACCATCAGGTCAGATCGCGGTGCAGGATGGCCGCGAGACAACTGAAGCGGTCTGGCTCGGGCCACAACAAGCTCTGGATATGGTAGAACCAGTCTCAGCAAGTTTTCCGAGATTCATTCTGGTCGGGAAGATGATCGTTGCGGTTCCTGCTTCTTC
>JBCBGJ010000208.1:0-4885 GCA_038526925.1 Pseudomonadota bacterium | reverse complement strand
ATGCAATGCCGGAAATCGGCTCTAACAGTTCGCAAATCTGGTCGGTCTCAGCGTGCTTGCCTTTTGTTGATGCCAGCGCAGCGTCTCGCGCCTCCTGCAGTTTTTGGCGTTCTAGCTGTAAGTATCGCAGCCTGGCCTCGCTGAGATGATCTGACGCCGTGAGCTCTTTTTCGATCTCGTCGATCTCATCCCAAGTTTCGACAAGCGCAACCAGCGGCACAGTTTCTTCCAGAAAGTGAAGGTGAATAGCGCGCCGAAGTGGAATATCGCGAATGTCGAATAAGCGTTCCCGGTTTCGCTCATAAACTGCGGTTTCATCGAGCGCGGTTCGGAACAGACGTTTGGAAACGTTGCCCCACGCTTCGCCAATCTCCATCGACGCGAAGGCGCGATCGAGGACACGGTCTGCCGAGGTTAGGATTTCCCCAAAAAAGCGGGCCGCTTCACGCTCTTTGCGCTTGCGGCCCAGCCGATCTTGAACGAGTTCTGCCACCATCGCGCCGCCCGTTGCCAATAAGGCGCCGACAATCACCGCTAAGAGCGTGTCGAGATTGTCGATATAGTCGAACACGGATTGGCGCATGATGGGGGGCGGCGTTAGCTGAGTTTAACCAGCATCTTGCCTGTATTCTTACCGGAGAAGAGGCCCATGAAGGCGTTCGGAGCGTTTTCGATGCCTTCCATAACGGTCTCTTCGAACTTCATTTGCCCGCCGGTGATCCAGGTCACCATATCGCGCTGGAAGTCCGGCAGCATGTCAGCATGCGTGGAGACGATGAAGCCGCGGATTTGCAGCTGCTTACCGACAATTTGAATGACATTGTTCGGGCCTGGGCGAGGCTCTGTGTCATTGTACTGCGAGATCATTCCGCAAATCGCCATACGCGCGAACGGACGTGCGCACTCGATTGCGGCTTGGAAATGATCACCGCCGACATTGTCGAAGTAAACATCAATACCCTTTGGCGCTGCCGCGCGCAGGGCGGCGAGCAGGCCTTCATAATTTCCGGCAGCGCGATAGTCGACACACTCGTCTGCGCCGAGCGACTTCACCAAGCCGCATTTTTCTTCGCCGCCCGCGGAGCCGATTACGGTGCAGCCTTTAATTTTTGCGATTTGAACAACCGCAGACCCAACCGCTCCAGCCGCGCCAGAAACGAAGACAGTGTCGCCTTCTTTCAGTTCAGCCACCCGCAGAATGCCAGCATAGGCGGTGAGGCCCGGCATGCCGGCGATTCCGAGAAATGCGCTATCCGGAAGGCCGGTATCGCCGGGGAGTTTTTGCGCCATTACGACTTCAGGCGGGGCTGTCCAAGCTTCGCGCCATCCCGCCATAGACTGCACCAAATCCCCAACCGCATAGTCAGGATGATTCGACGCGGTGACGCGGCCAACGGCGCCGCCTTGAAGTACTTCACCGATTTGGAAAGGTGGGACATAGCTTTCACGGTCATACATGCGGCCACGCATATACGGGTCGACGGACATCCATGAGTTCTGCACTTGGATCTGGCCCTCAGCGGGTGCTGGAGCATCATTGCTCACCATCGCAAAATCGTCGGTTTGCGGTTCACCCACAGGGCGTTTCGCGAGGGTCCAGTCTTTAGAGGTGATGGCGTTCATGTGAGGTCCTTCCTGAAGCTTTTCCTAGCTATGTGGACGATACCGCTTGGGAAGCAAAGGGCCGGTTGAAAGATTTCGCAATGCGTTTTGATGGACCTTACCGATAAGTTCAGTTGCAACTCACCAGATCAAAATGCGATGGAGCGCTCAGAGAGTGGAGTAGCCCATGTCAGGATTGAAGACGGGACTCGTCGGCGCCGGCGTTTTTGGCGGATATCATGCTGGAAAAATTGCCGGCTCAGATGATACCGAATTTACCGGCCTTTTTGACCCTGATCAGGTCCGGTCTGCCGAGCTCGCGGATAAGCATGGGGTACAGAGCTTTTCGTCCCAGGATGCACTGTTTGAAGCCTGTGATGCTGTTTTGGTTGCATGCCCGGCGACATATCATGAGGCTGTGGTACGCGCCGCGCTGACTGCGAATTGCCATGTCATGGTTGAAAAGCCTCTCGCATTGACCGGCCATGCGGCTGACCAATTGGCGCAGCTCGCCGATGACATGGGCTTGGTTCTGCAGGTCGGGCATCAAGAGCGCTTCGTTTTGGAAGCCATGGGCTTATTTGAAATTCCTGAAGCCCCAACCCGAATTGAGGCTTGGCGCATGGGGCCACCAGCGCCTGATGGACGCGCTGGAGATGTGTCCGTGATCTGGGATTTGATGACGCATGACCTCGATATGGTCGGCAAGCTGATGGGGCCAGCTCTAAGCGTAGAGGCCACGGGGCGCAGTGCGCACACAGATCATATTGATGAATCTACGGCGAGGCTGAACTTTGCCGTTGGAAACGCCGAGGTGACGGCAAGCCGATGCCATTCAGAGCGAGATCGCCGAATGGTCCTGACCTATGCGTCTGGCACGGTCGCGATCAACTTCCTGACGCGCGAGATTGAAAACACCACACCTTTTGAAGTCAGAGGGGACGTTTCTGACTCCATGCCTGATCCGCTGGGCGCAGCGGATCAGGCCTTTTTCGAAAGCGCGCTTGGGAAACGCCCGTGCGCTGTCCCGGGGCGCGAAGCTGCCCTTGCAGTTCATATGGCCGAGCAAGCTGAGCTCTCGGCCCTTCATACGATAGGAGCTTAAGCCATGGCTTATTCAGACCCTCAATCATCTGCGTTGATCGAACTTCCAGCCGATGCTCCGATCCAATTGTTTGATCTGAAAACCCAGCAAGCGCAGATCCGCCCAGCGCTTGAGCAGAGATGGATCGACATCCTCGATCATGGCCGCTTCATTGGCGGCCCTGAAGTCACTGAGTGTGAAGCCAAACTGGCGGAAGTTACGGGCGCTGCAGATGCTGTTGCGGTGGGGTCTGGAACGCAGGCTCTGGTGATGCCGCTGCTCGCGATGGGAATTGCTGAGGGCGACGCCGTTTTCATTCCTGGGTTTACCTATAACGCGACAGCGAACGCGGTCTTGCTGTCTGGTGGTTACCCGGTGATCGTCGATATCGATCCCGACACATTCAATATGGACCCGGCTGATCTGGTTCGGAAAATTGATGCCGTCAAAGCCGAAGGCAAACTAACGCCGCGCTCAATCATGCCAGTCGATCTTTATGGCCTCCCGGCCGACTATTCTGCTATTCAAGCGGTCGCCGATGCCCATGGTTTGCGGGTCATTGCGGACGGCGCGCAGGCCTTTGGCGGCAAAGACAATGGCCGCTGGGTCGGCAATCTTGCGGAGATCACCGCGACAAGCTTCTATCCGACCAAGTCACTCGGCGGATATGGCGATGGCGGCGCCATTTTGTGCCAAGACACAGACTTTGCTGAGCGTATGCGTTCGATTCGCTGGCACGGGACGGGCGACAATCGCAAGGAGTCGGTACGGGTCGGCATCAATGGCCGCTGCGACTCTATTCAGTGCGCTGTAGTCCTGGAAAAGCTCACTCTGTTCGACGCGGAACGTGATCGCCGGGTTGCGGCAGCGGCGATTTATAATGAGCGTCTTGAGGGCTTTGTAGCCCGGCAGAAAGCGCTGGAAGGTCAAGAGAACGGGTATGGACTCTATACGGTCCGAGTTCCCAACCGCACCGAGGTCCGCGCTAAGCTTTCAGATGCCGGTATTCCAAGCGGGATCTATTACGATATGGCGATCCACCAGATGCCTGCCTTCTCGCACTTGGCAGAGCCTGGCAGCTTGCCTGTCTGTGAGGCAGCGGCAGAAGAGTCGCTCAGCTTGCCGATGCATCCCTATCTCTCCGCCGACCAAGTCAACAAGGTCTGCGATGTCCTGATTGAGGCGGTTCAGGCTTAGGCTAAACCTCTTCGGTCAGCTCGATACCCTGATTGCGAACGTTTCCGACCGCGTTGCCAACGGCCCAGGCATGCATAGCGTCGCTCGGAAATGGCTCGTAGAGATCCTCCACATCGCGGGAGGATGTATCGAGCCAACGGTCATAGTCGCTTGGGTCCAAGATAACGGGCATTCTCGTATGCAGACCGGCCATGAGGTCGTTTGGTGTGGTCGTCAGGATGGTGAATGTATCGATCTCTGAGCCATCAATCGTTGCGCGGTCCCAGAGACCTGCAAAGCAGAACCAACGACGATTGCGCAAACCAATCGCGAATGGCGTTTTCTTGCCTTTAGGGCCGGTCCATTCATAGAAGCCGCTGGCGGGAACCAAACAGCGTTTATGCCGGAAGCTCCCGCGGAAGGTGTTAGAGGTCGCCACGCCTTCGCTTCGGGCGTTGAAGGTTGAGAACTTTTTCTCACTAAGCGGTTTACGCCACCAACTCGGGACCAGTCCCCACATAGCGGGGGCCAAATGACGCTCACCCTGTGGCACATGTTCGTCCTCCATCGCAATACGGACGATCGGTGCAATTTGTGTGGGCGCGATATTATAGGCCGGTTCTGGCGGATCGATGCCCGCATACTCGAACAGGTTGAGATACGAGCTATACTCTTCCCAGCTTACGCCATGTCTGAAAAAGCGACCGCACATCCTCTCTCCCCCAATAAGCTCTAGTCGACGGATACAACTCGGTTCGGGTTCATTATCCCTGCCGGGTCGAGGGCTTTTTTGATTGCTTTCATCGCTTGCGTGGCGGCGATTGGTCGGATCTCCTCCAACTCGTCGCGTTTCAATCGCCCGACGCCGTGCTCTGCGCTGATGGAGCCACCAAAAGCCATCGCTTGATCGTGCACGATCTCGGTGATTTCGGTGGCTGAGTTGCTGAGAACCGGACGTGTCGCATCTTTCGGCTCGCAGGCAGAATAGTGCAGATTGCCGTCCCCGACATGCCCAAACGCGAC
>JBCBGJ010000207.1:0-4889 GCA_038526925.1 Pseudomonadota bacterium | reverse complement strand
GCAAGACACCGTCGCAGAGATGGTAGACCAAAGGCAGCGCGCGGTGGGCGCTCTGCAAACGCTGGCAGATGCGCTCCCTGCGCTCGGGATTGTTGCGGCAGTGCTGGGTCGAGCGCGATCAGTCGGAAGCTGTCACAGATAAGATTCATCGCGTACGGGTCGTTCTGCAAGCGTGGCTGCGTTGCGAAAAGGGTAGACGACTCAGGGTCTTCGATATCCTGTTCGATCGCGACGATACCGCCGCGCCCAGCCCGGCGCACAAGCTCATGCATGAGGGTGAGCAGGCCTGCATAGTCGTGCTTTGACCATTTCGCGCCGCGAAGGCTTTGCGCAAATCCGGCAAATGCCGCTTTCGCAACGGAGGCGGAGTTTCCGATCAAGACGGTTCCAATCGCAGCGCCACCAATCAAAGCAAGTTCAAATGGCAAGGCCGCCAGGACCGCTGGACCGCCGCTGATCAACAGAGCGCCGGATACAATCACTAAAACAATGGCAAAACCGAGCAATTGGATCATAGAAACAGGCCTGTTTGAGGGTAGTTGCTTCTGATCTTTTCAGAATAACCTTTCGAACCAGTTGCCGACGCTGCGGTAGGGTAAAGATATCGCCAATCAGATCTTGATTTTGTCGCTCATGAGCAGAAAAGGAGCGCATGAGCGACGCAGAATCCTCCACAGAGCTTACGCCTCAGCCAAACCGGCGCGGGGCGTTTTTTCTGCTGTTTTTCTCTCTGATGGCCATTGGCGCGGGCAATACGATGCTGATTGCCGCCGTCATTCCGCCTCTGACGCGGACGCTCGCTCTCCCGGATTGGATGGCGGGGGCGATTTTCTCGCTCTCGGCGCTGTGTTGGTCGCTTTCATCGCCCTTTTGGGGCAAGCGATCGAACCAATATGGCCGTCGCCGGATCGCGTCTTTTGGATTGGCGGGCTACGCGGTTTCGATGTTCTTGCTGCTCTTATCGTCTTGGGCAGCGGTCTCTGAGTGGATTACGGCGCCCTTCGCGATTTTCGCCTGTTTGGCTCTGTCGCGGTCAGTGTTTGGCCTCATAGGGTCCGGCTCTAGCCCCTCAGCACAGGCTTATGTGGCCGATCGAACCGCGCCGTCCGAACGGCAAAGTGAGATCGCCTTCGTGACCTCTGGATTTAGCTTTGGCACAATTGTCGGCCCCGCCTTCGCGGCTGTGCTGGTCGCAAATTTTGGCTTGCTGAGCCCAATGCTGATCACATGCATCATGGCGAGCGTGATGTCGGTTTTGCTTTGGAATTTCCTCCCCGAGAATCGTAAGCCAGTCCAAGACGCCACAAAAATTGAGGCGATTCCCGGCGCAATCGGTCTTTGGCGATCGCGCAATGTGCTGCCCTTCTTGGCTTATGCGGTGACGCTATCGCTTGTGACGGGCATCCTCACGCAAGTCTTTGTGTTTGCGGTGATGGACAAGCTCGACGTGACCGGAGTTCAAGCAGCGCAATATACAGGTCCTGCCTTCATGGTGGGCGCCATGGCGGTGATGATGGCGCAGCTGGTTCTCATCCCGCGTCTTAAGCTGAAGAATAAGACGCTCATGATTACGGGATGTTTTCCGCTTTTGATTGGGGCTTTGCTGCTTATTCCGGCGCAGGATTTTGCGACCCTGATTTTCGCACAGTTCTTTCTCGGCATTGGCCAAGGCCTGACACGACCTGGCTTCTCCAGCGGCGCATCCCTCGCCGTATCACCAGAGCTGCAAGGCAATGTTGCAGGCCTCGTGATCTCAGCTAACGGAATGGGCTATATAATCACCCCATTGTTCGGGCTGTTTTTGTACGAGTTTGTCGACCCGTCTTTGCCGTTCTGGATCTGCGTTGGGTTGCTGATCGCGATGGCGCTGTTTGCTTGGAAAGCCATTGCCCCCGGCGTGGGTGAGGCCGAAGAAGACTAGCCAGCGGCGATTACCTGATCCAAGGCGATTGTGGTTGGGTAGCCGTCAGCCGGCATAATCCCATTGGCCTTTTGGAACCGTTGAAGCGCCCCTTTGGTGCCGCGTCCCGCAATGCCATCCACGGCGCCTGCATCAAATCCGAGCCGGTTCAGATTGCTCTGAAGAACCATGATTTCTCGCTTGTTGAGCAAGGTTAGATCGGTCGGCCATGTCGCAACTGGGCCAACTTTTCCGGCCACCCCATCCGTCAGCAAGCCGACGGAGAACGCGTAGCTGTCGGATCGATTGTAGGTTTTGTAGACATCAAAATTCTTGAACAGCAAGTATTTCGGACCCGTCGCGCCTGTCGGGAGCCAAAGTTCGGCATAAGCGGTTTCTGGGGCCGTAAATGCGCCCCCTGAAATGGGTGACAGCCCGTAACTGCCCCAGGTTGAGAGTCGGCGATCTTCGCCATCGGCGAGGGACCAATCAAAGTCGCTTGGCGCCAGCACTTCGATGCCCCAGGGCTGGTTCTTCTGATAGCCTGACGCGCTCAAATAGTTGGCGGCAGAGGCCAGGGCATCCGGGGCACTGTTCCAAAGGTCTTTGACGCCATCGCCGTCAAAATCGACCGCGTACGATAAGAAGGTGGACGGCATGAACTGCGTCTGCCCCATGGCGCCGGCCCAACCAGAAACGAGGGCGTCTCGGTCAACCTCGCCGCGCTCTTGAATTTTCATCAATGCGGTAAGTTCATTCTCCGCAAACCGCTGCCGGCGGCCTTCAACGGCCATGTTTGCGAGCGTGTTCGGCGCGTCGAAATTGCCGATATAAGATCCAAGATTGGTTTCCATCGCCCAAATGGCCGTAATGGCTTCCCGGTCGACACCATAAGCGGCCTCGATTTGGTCGAACGTGGCAGAGAGTTCCACAATTTTGTCCGCGCCGCGCGTTTTCCGGCTCTCCGTCACAGCTGAGCTAACATAATCCCAAATCGGTTTGGCGAATTCCGCCTGATCTGCGACGCCGGTTCCCGCAACGGCGACATTGTCGGAGAGATAAAGCTCCAAGGGTGAAATTGTCCGTAGAGTCTCATACACGATGGTTGGATTGCGCCCCGCGGCGATGGCGCGGCTCGCGAAATCCTGGCGCCAAGCATCCATTCCGTCATGCCCGGAGGTCGAAAAAGGGGGCAGGGATGGCACAGTAGGAACCTCAACCGATCCGCCGCCCGCACCGCTATCCGGAGAAGACACCGGCGGGTCCGCTTGCGGCGCCGAAGCGCAGGCCGTCATCAAGGCGGCGCCGGCTAAGAGGCCATAGATTGGCCGTTTGATCATAAAGTCGCTCATCACACGCACCCCTTTGCGGAAAAGCCTGCAAGCCATGATTGACTCACTCGGGCCCCATGTGTATGTCCCGCGCTTTCGTGAAAACAGTTCTAACGTTTGGGCAAAAGCCATGAAAGTGAAATCCTCGATCAAAGCACTCAAGTCGCGCCACCGTGACTGCAAGGTCGTTCGCCGCCGTGGCCGGACCTATGTCATCAACAAGACTGACCCTCGCTTCAAAGCAAAGCAGGGCTGAGTCAGAGATGAACAGCTGAGCCTCATTTGAAATGGGTGTTCGCTTCGTTCTATTCGACCTTGGCAATGTGGTTGTCGACTGGCAACCGATCAAACTGTATCGCGATCTCTTCGAATCCGAAGCAGAGGCAGGCGTGTTTGTGCGCGATGTGTGCAACATGGATTGGCATGTTCACCATGATCGCGGCGTTTCCATGGCAGACAATGCCAAACCCTTGATCGCGCAATATCCGCAATATGAAATGCAGATCTTGGCTTGGCGCACACGCTGGCTTGATATGTTTGAAGGCTATGTTCCAGGCATGCCGTCTTTGATGGCGCGGCTTGAAGAAAAGCGTGTGCCTCTATTTGGTCTCTCAAATCTTCCGGCTGAAGTCGCCGAGGAGACGTTTGAGGCTTTTCCGATGATCAAACTTCTTCGCGACGTCATCGTATCGGGCGAAGAGAAGGTCGTGAAACCTGATCGCCGCATCTATGAAATCACGCTTGAGCGTATGGGCAATCCGAACCCATCTGACGTCCTTTTCGTGGATGATCGCGAAAACAATTGCCTCGCCGCCGAAGCGATGGGCATCAAAGCTCATCAATTTGAAGACGCCGCACGGTTTGAGCGCCGCTTGGTGCAAGAAGGCCTGCTCTAAGCAGACCGCCAATATCTCTATATTCACGGCCTGATTTACCCGAATAGGTCAGTTAAACCGAATATAAACAACCCTAGGTTACATTACACCAAATAATACTTTGGGTGTAATCATGAAAACGGCTCCTGAGTTCGCGTTGCCAGGGTCGACACAACATGTCGATTTTAAAAGAAAACAGAAACTACTTTCGCGTCTCGCACTGGCTTTCTGTTTGATCATTGCGGTCTTCACGACGATTATTTTCATCCTTCTGCCTGGGATAAAGCCGGGCAAAATAATCGCGATCCTTGCGGTCTTTGGCTTTGCAGCGATTAGCCGATTCAGCCTTCGCGCTGAGTGGTTTCATGCAAGCGCGGTGGCCATGGTGGTCTTGACCTTGGTCGCAGGGTTTGCCGGAAGCCTGACCAATGGGGGGCTTGAAGGCTATGTGGCGCCAATCCTGATTACATCGCCCATTGCAGCGTCTCTTTTCCTCGGCACGCGCGCGACAATCATTTCAGCCGTCTCGGTCGTCGCGGCTTACGCTTTGATGCTGGTGATGGAACCTTATGGGTTGGTTAGACCTGAACCCTACCCAGAAGATGTCACTTCGATTGCCGCTCTGGTCTTGCTCGCGACAGCAACTGCCATCTGCGCAGCAGGCCTCAGCTATTTCGCGAGTGATTCAAAGGAAAAAATCAGCTCTCTGACTGACGTACAAAACCAGCTTATCGAAGCGTCAGAAAAGCTACGTCATGCAGCGCTTCACGACACCCTCACGGG
>JBCBGJ010000206.1:0-4916 GCA_038526925.1 Pseudomonadota bacterium | reverse complement strand
GTCGCGAAAATCGGGCAATTCCAACCTCGACGCTATCGTTGTTTAGGAAGGTCGTTACATTATCGCCATCGGTGCCTATGCTCTGACGTGGGACGCTCATGATCTGCGATATGGTTTGCCGAAATCAGAACTTGCACCCTTAGAGCGTGGAACGAGCGTGATCGCAAATGGCTCAAGGTCAGTGCTCGAACTCGCGCGAAATCAGTTTGATCGTTTGGCTATCATTTCGGTCATGGCGGAGGAAACCCTGCTCAGATCCAGGTTAATGCAACGCGGGCGGGAAACCCAAAAAGATATTGAGCAAAGGATTGCCCGCGCCACTGCATTTCAAGTCGCTGGCGATAATGTAACGACCTTCCTAAACAACGATAGCGTCGAGGTTGGAATTGCCCGATTTTCGCGACTGATCGAAAATTTGCATAAGAACCCTATGGACGCAGATCTTTAAGCAGGTTGCTCAGCCAAAGTCGGGAAAACTGCGCGTTCTATAATGTTAAACGGGGCGCAACGATCAACTTGTCTGTATACGGCTATTCCATCCACCTTATGAGGTTTGGCGATGACGCAACTGAAATGTTCAGTCAGTAGGCTGAGCATTTTGTCGCGCGTGTTGTCCGACACAATGCGGCTTGAAAGGGTCATATGCCAACGAAACTCATCGAAGATGTAAGGATAGCCCCACTCGAGCAAACGTGCATCTTGCTCAGAGGATAAGTTGGCTTTGCGGCGGCGCTCAATATCACTCTGTTTTATGGGCGCGCGGAAGCGATCAAAATCTTTCACACACGCTTCATGAAGCGCTCTCATGGCTTCAACATTACTCGTCAGTTGGAGTGCCAGAAACTGACCCAGGGGTTTTACGGCAAGATCGACATCGAAAGCGCTTTGGGATCGCGAAAAGGCCTCAAGTCGATCAAGCAGTGTTTCTTCAGTCTCGCCGGCCTTTAGCTCGAAAGGCGCTTTCATTGTTGCGTGGAATCCATAATGCGCAGGTGAACTGGTGAGCCGGTCCATATCGCCAATCGCAAAGTTTGGATAATCTGGTCGCGTTAGGTTCTCGCCCGTATAAGCGTCTCGCCCCAGCCATTCCGACCCCAATGCCCAAAGCGGGTCATCGGCGGGTGGCGCGTAGTAGATCGCGTATCGGGCTGAAGTTTTCATGCAGCGCGGCGTCCTTTAGACCAGACTTCCTTGATAACCGGCCAGTGCCCCGGCTGATAGCTGACGCGGACGAAGTCGGCGCGCTTTCCGGCTTCCAGGGTTCCTCGATCATTCAAATTTGCCATTTTCGCAGGCTCTGCTGTAACAGTTCCGATGGCCTTTTCGAGCGGCCACGAAAATGGTCCTTCGGCGAGCATAAACGCTGCCCTTATCATTGAAAGTGGCACATAATCCGAGCACAGAGCATCCAAATGACCCGCTTCAGCCACTTTGCGCGCTGAAGCATTGTCCCCATGAGACTTGCCGCGAACAAAGTTGGGTCCGCCCATAACGGTGATCATATTGTTCGCTTTTGCGGTCTCGGCTGCTTCGTATGATACGGGGAACTCTGCGATTTGGCATCCGAGTCCGACCGCGGTCTCGATATGATCAGCAGTCGCATCATCGTGGCTCGCCACTGGGATGTTATGATCGCGCCCGAATTCAGCGATCAGCCGCCGACGGGCATCTGCGCCGTCCAGATCGCGCCAGGACATAGAGGCTTGAAGGTTGGCTTCAATTTCTTCGATTGTCCGGCCACGCTTTAGCATCTTTTGTTTCCAAGCCTCAAGTGACCCGGATTGCCGATTGCCTCCTGGTGTATGGTCCATAACGGAGAGCATCTTCAAGCGCTTGGTGCCAAGGTATGGAGAGACAAGTGCTTCAATCTCCGGGTTCGTAACCTCACACCGCAGATGAAGCAGATGGTCGATCCGAAGCGCATGCGCATCTTCCGCTTCGTCCATCCCGCGCATCATGACCGTCAGAGCTTCACCTCGATCGAGGCCGTTTTTCTGGCCACTCAGCGACAAGCTATCAAACACAGTCGTGACACCTGCCGTCGCCATTTGCCCATCATGCGCGAGCGCGGCCCCGGCAGAATCCCATTGCGCGCCCGGGCGAGGCATCAAGTGCTTTTCCAGATTGTCGGTATGGATGTCGATCAGTCCGGGAATAATTAAATCACCTTCGGCGTCGAAGGCATTTGCAGCGCTGCCATTTCCCACGGAGGTAATTGTGTCGCCGTCAAAGGTCATCGCGCCCTCGACGACGCCTTGCGGCGTTACAATGCGGGCATTCTCAAAAGCTCGGATGGTCATCTTAGGCAGGCTCGCGCACAGCGAAGTCTGAGACTTCGAAGAAACGTGTTGCAACCGCTTCGCGGACAGCCTCATCATGGAAAATCCCGATTAGAGCTGCGCCATTTCCGAGCGCGCGTTCGATCAGCTTGATCACCCGTTCGCGGTTGGCCGCATCCAAGGAAGCCGTTGGCTCATCGAGCAGCATAACGGGGAAATCCAAGACGAATGAGCGGGCAATGTTTACACGCTGTTGCTCGCCGCCAGAGAATGTCGCCGGCGGTAATGCCCAGTGAGCCTTTGGCAGTTGCAACATATCCAGCATGAAAGACGCCCGATCTTCAGCCTCTTTTGCATCGACGCCGTTGTCGAGCATGGGTTGCATGACAAGATCGAGTGTCGAGATGCGTGGGATCACTCGCAGAAACTGACTGACATAGCCAAGCGTGCGACGGCGAATATCAAGCAGCTGGAAAGGAGGGGCGGTAGTGATGTCCACCATTTTGCCTTCATGCAAAACGCGCACAGCGCCACCAGTTGGCAAATAGTTGCCGTATATAGAGCGCATGAGCGTTGACTTCCCGACGCCTGATACACCGGCAAGGACAACGCACTCACCACTTTTTACAGAAAGGTCGAGGCGCTCGAAGACTGGAATTTTTGCTGCATCCGCATTGTGCAAGATGAAGTGCTTTTCCAGGTTTTCGATCTCGATGAAAACTTGTCCCGACATTGAGAACGTTCCTAGCTCTAGGTTAAATTTGGAGGACGGCTGACACCAGAAGCTGCGTGTAAGCATGCTGAGGGTCGTCCAAAACTTGATCGGTTAGGCCCGTTTCAACAACGTACCCATTCTTCATGACCATCAAACGGTCTGCGAGCAGGCGCGCGACGGCGAGGTCGTGCGTAACCACGATCACAGCAAGCTGCGAGCGACGCACCAGGTGGCGCAAAAGGTCGAGTAAACGTGCCTGAACGGAGACGTCTAGGCCGCCAGTTGGCTCGTCCATGAACACAAGGCGTGGGCCATGAACAAGATTGCGCGCGATCTGAATGCGCTGCTGCATGCCGCCTGAGAAATTACGCGGATTGTCGTCGATGCGGGCAATATCAAGCTCGACGCGGTTCAACCACGTGATCGTGTCTTCTCGCATGTTGCCATAGTGCCGGTTGCCAAGGTTCATTAGCGGTTCTGCAACATTGGCACCTGCGGAAACCCGCATGCGCAAACCGTCGCGCGGGTTTTGGTGAACGAAGCCGAGTTCTTCCCTTTGTACACGACGACGATCGGCTTCTGAGAGGCCGAACATGTCTGTTAGACCGCGTTTCTTGGTTGCGAATTCAACTGTCCCTGAGGTGGGGTTTAGATGCCCTGAGATGCAATTAAGCAGGGTCGACTTGCCCGATCCGGACTCACCAACGATTCCAAGCACCTCGCCCGGAAACAAATCAAAGCTGACATCTTTGCACCCGGTGATCAAACCATATTTCTTGGTCACATTTGTTGCGCGCATGATCGGCGCATCGGGCACGAGATTGAGAGGGCGTTCTTCGGTGGCAAGCGCGGTCATGCCATTACCTCCTGTGTTTCGTTTGAGACGTCGTCTGCGATTTCGCTGAGCTCATGACCGGCGTGCGGGCCAACATGGCCCTGAGCACGACGCTCGGCGCAATAATCACTGTCTGAGCAGACGAACATCCGATTGTTGTCATCGTCTAAGACGACCTCGTCCATGTAACTATGTTTGGCGCCGCAAAGACCGCAAACTTCGTCCCAAGACTGCACTTCGAAAGGATAGTCTTCAAAGCCGAGGCTTTCGACCTTGGTGAAAGGTGGAACGGCATAGATCCGCTTTTCACGTCCCGCCCCAAACAAGTGAAGCGCCGGGCTATTGTGCAGTTTTGGGTTATCGAATTTTGGGATCGGCGAAGGTGACATAACATAGCGATCGTCCACCATGACCGGGTAGCCCGCGGTTGCGGCGATACGGCCAAAATTGGAAATGTTTTCATACAACTTCACGTATTGCAGCCCGTACTCTTCATAAGCATGCATTGCGCGCGTTTCGGTTTCGCGAGCTTCCAGATTTCTGAGCGGTTCAGGCTGAGGAACCTGAAACACCAGGATTTGTCCTTCAACCAAGGGTTTCTCCGGGATTCGGTGGCGGCTTTGGATGATAGATGCGTCGCCGGTATGTTCAGTTGTCGCGACACCGCCAACTTTAGCGAAGAACCTGCGGATCGACACCGCGTTGGTCGTGTCATCTGCGCCTTGGTCAATACACTTGAAAACATCGTTCGGACCAATCAAGCTGGCGGTGATCTGAATTCCGCCTGTTCCCCATCCATAGGGCACTGGCATTTCGCGAGAGCCAAATGGAACTTGGTATCCAGGGATTGCAACCGCCTTGAGAATGGCGCGTCGGATCATGCGTTTTGTTTGCTCGTCAAGATAAGCGAAATTATAGTCTGCGAGGCCGGGGCCGGCATTAGCAGACTGTGTCTGAGCCTGTGTCATTATTCAGCAGCTTCCTTTGCAGCTTGACGTTCCGCCCACTCTTCACGCTGCTTCCGCACGAACTGAAGGCTCGCCTGGAAATCGACATAGTGTGGCAGTTTCAGATGTTGGACGAAGCC
>JBCBGJ010000205.1:0-4920 GCA_038526925.1 Pseudomonadota bacterium | reverse complement strand
GCAAATCTCCTACGTAAAATCCGATATTGAGAGCGCGGCTCACGGTCTGGACGTCGCGACCATGGAAGTCGAAAAGCTTTTCGGAGCAGGACTTTCAGCGAAAGCCCTGCGCGCAGATCTGCTGAGTTATGAGAGCGCTCTCGTAACGGCTAAAAAAGCGCGGCGCACATTTGTCACCACCCTCTCTGATTTAGAGATCGAAGAGATCAATTCAGCCTCTTACGCTTTGACCGAGCTAGATCTCAGCATCGACAAAGCCCGTGATGCAGCTGACAAGCTTGCCGATTACGCCGCTGATCAAAAGCTCGAAGAGTCGCTCTCTTAGCGCTGTTAGACCCACACTAAAACGCTAGATAATCGGCATGGCGCGATCAAGTTGCCAAGCGTGTTCCATAATTGTTGAGAGATGTTCTGTCCGCTTACGGGTAACCTCTGGCGTCCAAGCAACCTTGTCTTTGATGTCGCGCGTTAGTGCGAACTCCGGATCTCCTTGAGCGAAATAGAGATCTCTCTTTTCATCAAAGGACAGATTGTCGGCTTTCTGATTGATCGCAGATGAAAGCAAGGCGAAGTTGCCGATTGTATCGACCAAATCACGGTGCACAGCCGAATTCGGCCATGCGTTTTTCCAAGGAGACTCTTCCGGGAGATTTTTCGGAAGGACATGTTCGACCGTCGCGCCGTCGCCAGGGCCGAGGGCTTTGCCGCTTTCAATTTCAGCATTCATTCGCAAGGCGATCGCGCGGCGCTGGGAGAAAGCGCCGAATCTGCTGCGTAATCGGTTCGAAATCTCTCGGCGTTCTTCTCGCGATAAGGAGAGAGGGCCGTTTTCCGCGAAAAGTGCGCGCACATTATCAGCGCTGTCGGCGATTTTTTGATAACGTCGCTGACGGCTTCGTTGATCTGTAATCGCCATCATGGCGCCGAAAGCAAAGCGCTCCAGGCTCTTGAAGAACACGAATGCGTTTTCCGGGCTGCCATTGTGGTTCACGAGGAACTTGAGAGCTGGCGCCCGCCACAATTGGTGATCGATGAGGCGCAGGTGATTTAGACATTCATTCACTTGATCGGTCATGTTGCCAAAGCTGCCTTTGCCGGTCGAAATCGTCACATACGCGTCGACATAG
The DNA here is from genome assembly GCA_038526925.1 of Pseudomonadota bacterium. GTDB lineage: Bacteria > Pseudomonadota > Alphaproteobacteria > Caulobacterales > Hyphomonadaceae > Henriciella. Next base: position 3,793 of record JBCBGJ010000205.1, on the reverse strand, counting down.
GCTGGCAGCTCGGTGCTCAAGAATTGCCGCGCGCCGCCGGACGTTTTGTTAATGACAGCTTTGCGGAACTCGCTCGCGCCTTTTTTTGCTTTACGCGCATAAAGGGTCGAGATTTGATTGAGCAAATCGTCGAAGCCAGAGCCACCCAGCCGTGATTCGTGCTCAGACCACTCACGAGAGAACTTATCGGCCTCTTCTGGCGTTAGATTCGCATTCTCGAGAAGATCGGTTTTGATGATATCGTGTGTGTTTGGCGATTTACCGCGCGTGTTTAGGACTCGGAACACATTGTATCCGCCATCCCAGTCTTCAACGACAACTTTCACGAGCAAAATCCGGTTTCTGATGGTTTCAGCGAGCGCCCGTTGCGCTTCGGGAGACAGGTCGCGCACCGTTTGGATGAAATTCTGAAGGTTGCGCTTCATCCGACGCTGGCTCTCGCTGTCGTTCGGTTCAACGTCAGACTTCAGAGACGCGCCTGGCGTTTGGATCGCTTCTCGAAGGTAAGGTCCGTCGATGTGATTTAGCGAAATGCGCCATAAAGGAGCCGAAGCGCCATCCATGTCTGCGATCAATGCTTGAATTTCTTCTTTGCGGGCCTCGTCAGGCTCCATGTCCCGCAGGACGCTGAGCAGAATGGTCAAAGTCGTGAGGCGCTGCTGGCCGTCCACAATCAGATAGCGATCAGCGTCTTTGACCAAGACGATCGCGCCGATAAAGTGCTTTTCGTCGCCTTCGCTGACATCCTGCAGGTCGGATAGCAGCGCTTGAGCTTCATTAGACTCCCAGGAATAGCTGCGCTGGTAAGGCGGCATCGCCATTTCCATGCCGCTGCACAATAGATCAGCGAGCGTGCTTTCTTGGGCGCGAAGGCCTTGTGTCATCTTAACTCTACTTTCTATTATCCCGCCAGCGAGAGCGACAGGGTTAGACTTCAATAGGTCACGCTTCAATTGAAACTCTCACAGAAATCATCCGGTTTCGTGCAATCGTAGCGAAGAGGTCACACGCCAATGAAATGGGTCAATATCAGGTGGAATGGGGGTACCCGCGCAGGTTTGGTACAAGGCGACAATGTTCAACTGACGAGCGCTGAAGATGTTCTGCATTTGCTCGGCGATTTGGGCGCAGCGTCTCAAGCTGCAGCGCATGGTGAGCAGGTCGCTTTGGAAGATGTTCAAATTGTTCAGCCCATTCTAAGCCCGAGAAAAATTCTTGGGATAGGGTTGAACTATGCCGAACATGCCAAGGAATCTGTGTCTTTCATCACGAACACGGCTCCAAGCGTGCAAAAATGGTTCAACAAACAAGCAACTGCTGCGAATGGCCCATATGAAAAAGTGGAATTGCCGAGCGTTTCTGAACAGCTCGATTATGAAGCAGAGATCGTCGCGATTATTGGTAAAACGGGGCGACACGTGCCGGCAGAGCGGGCTTGGGAGATGATTGCAGGCCTTTGCTGCGGCTGTGACTTTTCCGTGAGAGATTGGCAGCGTGCCAGCCAGACAATGATTATGGGCAAGGGGTTCGATACCCACGCGCCGTTTGGCCCGATGCTCGTCACCCCCGATGAAATTGATGATTTCGATGCTGTCGAAGTCCGTGGCTACGTCAATGGCGAGCTGCGCCAGAGCGGTCATGCAAGCGATATGACATTCTCCATCGCCCAGCAAATCGCGCATTTAACAGCCGCTTTCACGCTGCAACCTGGTGATGTCATTTTCACCGGAACACCTGCGGGAGTTGGGGCCGGGTTTGATCCCCCAAAGTGGCTGAAAGCTGGGGACCAAGTCCGCGTCGAAGTCTCGGGACTTGGACATATGGAACATGAAATCGTGGAAGAAAAAAAGGTAACGGTTCTACGTTAGTGACGTCGGCAGGAGATTGATTATGCAAGTGTCCATGGGCCCACTTTTGTTTGCCTCTGCTCTGTTGCTGTCTGCTTGTGGCGGAGCTCAGGAGGCGGACAATGCTGAACTCATCATCGAGCCGCATCAATTCGTCTTACTTCCATGTGGGGCGGTCGCGGGCGATCGTCCCTGTACACTCGCATCAATTGGCGGAAAACGCATCCTGTTCGGGGCGCCCGCCGGCGTCACGGCGGCGATATCACCAGAAGACCTCAAACTTTTAGATGCCGTCATGCTGTTTTCGCTGCGGGCGGGCGATACAAATGGTCTTGCGGAGGTTCGCAACCAATCTTGGGAGGCGGGCAGGGATGCGCCTTTGTTGGTTGTCGGTCCGAGCGGCGTTGATGCTTTCGTGGCAGGGCTCAATCAAGCCTATGAGATGGCTGACGCCCTACGCATCGTCGAAGACGGAATTCCGTCCGGGGGATATGATGCCGCCTTGCTCAGAACGATTTCGGGAGGGCAGCAAACGGTTTTCAATACAGGTGATGTGGTCGTAATGCGATCATCTGCCGGATATTCGATAGACTATCTCGAAGCAACCAAAGTCTGGCTCTCAAGCTGTAAGGGGGACGCCGCGTCTGACGCCGACTACTCCGTTCTCTGCGATCCGCAAAAAGGCGCAAGTGTTTGGCCGCTTGAACAGCCGGTATTCGTAAAAGAGTAGCCCAGAAAAAGCGACGGGGTCCCGCTTGCGCGGAACCCCTGTCTCCCCCGAGACGCCCCCATCCGGTCAAAAAGTGACCGTGGACCGTGGGTGTGTCGGGATCAGACTTCCTGCGTAGAAATCTGCGACAGCCCTGTCAAACCCATGACTGCGGGAAGCCGGCGATAATTTCGAATGAACACAAGACTGTGGCCCTGAGGTCACGATGCACCTTGACTAGAAATTGAATTTCCAATAGTTAGGAAACTAACTAATAAATTGAAACAAGGATCTCGGATATGATCAATCGACGCAGTTTGCTTATTTCAGGCGGAGCGGTGGCTCTTATTGGTGGGGTCGGGGTTGTCACAACGGCGAACGGACCAGGTCTCGCAAAAGCGAGAGCGCCTTGGAAGCAAGCCGGGGAAAGCTTGGGAGACCCCCGCCTTGATGCATTGGCCTATGCGATCCTCGCCCCAAATCCGCATAACCGCCAGCCTTGGCAGTTCGATTTGGTGGGTGAGGACCGGATTGATGTCTATGTCGATCTGGAGCGACGCCTGCCGCATACCGATCCGTTTGATCGACAGATCACGATTGGATTTGGTTGTATGCTTGAATTGCTCCGCATCGCGGCCGCAGAGCTGGGATATCAAGTCGACATGATACCCTTTCCTGATGGGCAGCCCTATCCACGTTTAAACGGAAATCGGATCGCGCAGGTGCGGTTCACGCAACTCGCTGACGTCGGTACGGATCCGCTTTTCGCGAGCATTTTGGAGCGGCGGTCTACGAAAGAACCTTACGACACAGCGCGTCTCGTAGCGCAGGACGCCATAGATAAAATCGTTGCGGGAGGCGCAGGTTCATTAGACGTCGGCGGCACAATCGATCCAGCGCAGCGCGAGAGGATCATAAATCTTGCCTGGGAAGGCTTTCAAATCGAATTGGCGACGGACGTCACACGCCGCGAAAGCGTTGATCTAATGCGGATCGGCAACCGTGAAGTGGTCGAGAACCCCGATGGGATTGATATGGGCGGAATTCCGATGGGCCTGTTTAAAATGACAGGGATCGTCAATCGCAAGGATCTCGATACGCCCGGAAGCACAGCCTATAATGAAGGCCTAAAAATGTACGATCCGATCATCCATTCGGCCCAGGGGTTTGTTTGGATCAAAGCTGAAGAGAATACACGTCTCAGTCAGTTGGATGCAGGAAAGGCTTGGGTGCGGAT
>JBCBGJ010000204.1:0-4938 GCA_038526925.1 Pseudomonadota bacterium | reverse complement strand
TACTTGGCAGAGTTGCAGCGAAGTGATGATGCGCGATAGCTCGCAGAGCTCGAGCAACTGCGTCCAGAACAGTACGCTGTAGAAATGGTACGCCGGGCGCTAGTCGCAGATGCGGAACGGCAGCGGGCTTGCACTGACCGGAGGTCACCTGAGGCATACGTGAAGATTCAAGCTGATGTGCGCCGCCAACTGCGAGCACCGGCACCGGCAGATTTCCCGGCGCGGTACGGTCAAGGAACCGGGCACATCGGCGATCGCATCTATCCCGTCGTCGGCCTTGTCGATGCACAGAACGGATTTGGTGCACTGCTCCGGGCGAGCTTTCCAAGGAAGGATTCAGGACTTTCCGGACGCTGGGTCGTGGCGCACCTTGGAACTTGCTGTTGATTGAAGCTTACAAGGCTTTTGCCAAGGCAGGCAGAGGGGCAACCGGGGCTTTCAACGGACCTTCAGGCTGCCCTTGTAGGTGTCGCCGCCCCACCGGGCAGGCATTGTGGCCCTCCTAGGACGTCTGAGGCCGCTCTGAGGGGTATTGCCGCACTGCGGGCATGGCAACCCAAGCGCAGCGCCAGCCGCAGCATGCAGTGGCTGTAACTTGTAACGGTAACTTTAGTCCAGAAAGGTCTGAACTGGGTAGGGGGAGTGGTGTACCGCCCCCAACCATTGTGCGCGCCGCAAAGGTTGCCGGGCTAGCCTTGGCATTACGGGTTACGCCCGCATTCTCAAAGCGCCGGGTCAAAACGGCATGCCGTTTTTGGAGGCCCGATCATCGACGCAAATTAGCGTAACCGCACCATTATCGGCACGCTGGGCAAGCCACTCCCCCTTGCGTTTGTCCGGCGTTCCTTTCGCAACTCCTCGCCGCTGGGTCTCTTCTCGCCGCAAAAGATCGTGCAACCTATTGTTTTTTCTTCCCATCCTAAGCGATCCATTTCAGTTTTGATCCTCTGGACTTCGATGGGTGACAGGCGACCGCCCTCGAAACCGAGCAGTAGCTTCACGCTATCCGTCGAGACGCGCCCGGTCTTTTCTGAGAACCAATCACCAAGGACCGAAGCGAAGGCATCCTCGATCAAGCGCACATCGGCTAGTTCCGCCGCTGCTTCCCACAAGTGTTCGGACAATACGATGGGCTCGCCCTCTGCCTCGCGCACGACCGCTTCTGCCCACAACTGGTCCAAATCCCCATGCAGTTTATCGAGATGAAACCTTCCGGCTCGCACCGGCCAAAAACGCCGGTTGCCGGTTTGATCGAAGAGATACTTCTGGTCATTGGTGCTGCCCACGATCACACATTGGCGCGGATAGGTAAGAGCTGAGCTACTCCCCATTTCTTGGGCAAGATCTGGCGTAAATTAAACTACTCTTTGTACCTGCTGATCAGGCTGGGTTGTGTCATTTCGCCGTCAGTAGATCACAGCGGGTGGTTTGCCGCCAAGGGCGGAATGAGGGCGCTTGTGGTTGTAGAACTCAATCCACTTTCTGACGCCCGCCTTCGCCTCTGATCCAGTTTCCCATGCATTCAGGTAAACGCATTCATACTTCACGGATCGCCACAGCCGTTCGACGAAGATGTTGTCGGGGAAGCGGCCTTTGCCATCCATTGATATGCAAGCATTTGACCGCCGCAACCGATCCGTCCACGCAAAGGATGTGAACTGGCTGCCTTGGTCGGTGTTCATAATGCCTGGCGTGCCGAACTTGTGGATCGCCTCGTTCAGCGCATCGACACAGAACTCGGCCTCCAGCGTGTTCGAGATGCGCCACGCCAGAACTTTGCGCGTGTGCCAGTCCAAGATGGCGACCAGGTACAGAAAGCCATGCCGCATGGGCAGATATGTGATGTCAGCACACCAAACCTGATTGGGCCGATCCACACACAGGCCACGCAGCAGTTATGGATAAATCTTGTGGCCCACACGTCGCGACGCTGAGATCGCCATCTTTGAATACATCAATGGCTTCTACAATCCGCGGCGCAGGCATTCAGCCCTCGGCTGGAAAAGCCCCTTGGCCTTCGAAGCGAAGGCTGCATAAGTGAGCAATCGGAGCGGCACGAAAGCGTGACAGGTCTAAATTATGCTAGCCGGGAAAGCCTGACGCGCATCATCCTGACCCCAAGACGCCATACCATCTTCTGTCGTAAAGCGATTTTAGAGGCTCGCAGCAGTCATGCCGGCTGTGCTGTCAAAGGTGACGTCTGTTTCATCTTCGTTCAACGGACGACCGCCGTGCGAACCCAGCAAAGACTAGAAGCGCCAGTCGTGACGGCCAATCCACACGCCTTCGATGTTATCACCAAGCGCGTTTATCTTAGCAGCCAGTGCGATGATGCTATCAAAATCGGTTGGGAAGTCATCCATAGACCGGCCTGCCTGCTCAACCAGGTCAGGGTTCACATAGAGAACCATGGTCGAAGCAGATGTTGCCAACGCGTGCTGGGCGTCTTCGTACCGCCCCAGCGACAGCAAAGCAGGTGTGAACCCAGCTGCAGCGGGATCTGCTGGCAACAAAGCATCCAGCCGAAATGAGGATCGTTGCCTTCATAGTATTTGCAGGTCGCGGCGTGCGCAGCCCGTGGCTCTCGGCGTGGGATCAGACCAACGATCCGCGTATACTTATTTGGGAGCCTGACTGATGTTCTGGCATACCTTTAAGGTCTAAGCGATAAAGACGAGAGGCTTTCTGGCCGTCGTAATTCAAGTCCTATCGCTGGCCGCTTGGTCGGGCTTCGAGCTTAATAGTGGTTTAGTTATGGGATTGATGGCGTTTTGGGGCGCGCTTCTTGGCTGCGATGGCGGAAAAAGTAGACAGAGAGGACTGAAGATGAAAAGTGGCTGGATAGGCGTCGAGCTTGACGCGACACTTGCGCGCTATGAAGATTGGAGTGACCCAGATCACCTTGGCGAACCAGTCGCGCCTATGGTTGAGCGCGTAAGGTCGTGGTTTAGGCGGGGTATTGAGGTCCGAATTTTCACCGCCCGCGCTTGTCGCGCAAGCGCAGAGGACATTGCTAGAATAGAAGATTGGGCGGAAGAACGCATCGGCCACCGTCTTCGCGTAACATGCAGTAAAGACTATGGTATGATACAATTTTGGGATGATAGGGCTGTGAGCGTGGCCCCTAACGACGGGCTCCCTCGCCTTCCAGAATTCATTTAACAAGGCCCTTGTGGCGAGCAATCGGCCCCATACTAGACACAAGTGGTCTTGTGGTTATCAGGTCACAGCCAAGGAACAGTGAGGATTGATGGGCGCGCGTGGACGGGGGCCTCTGGTCAGTTGTGGGTCACGCCTCTACGCAACACTCGGGGAACGGGTCGGACGAAACCCCGGTCGGTCGACGACCGCCTGGCGGTGCCGAGTAGGGTCGCGCATCCTTCAATCTTGATTGGCATGGAAGGTCTTACTGAAAATGGATGACAGTTGACGGTGCGTAGAGAGTGACCGGTGTGCATTGACACTTAACTCTGCAGTAAGGCGGAAGAGCGGGGGAGAAGGCGGGAGTTCCCGGATGGGGCAACGAAATAAGGGGCTTCATAGGGGTAGGGGAACGCCAGGGCGCTTTGCGGGGAAGTTTGCAGTGCGGGGCAATATCGGGCGTTTTGGGGCGTCTTAGGGCCGATGGGCGCCATTGGCGGCGCGTTCGGCGGTCAGGCCTTCAAAGCCATATAAATAAGCGTTTAAGGGCCTGTTTAAGGCGGCGGTACCAGGCGGGAAATGGGGTGCCAGGCATTTCCGAACTTGGCACTTTGGTGCCATCGGGCCTGTTTTGGTGCCATGTTTGGCGTAACGCACTGATATCGTGCGACAACACCAAAGTCGCGCCGCCTGAAAACAGTCGAGAAGATAGGAACTGATTTCGGGCCTAGATCGGCACCGTATGGCCCCACCAGATGACCCGTCCGATCACCTCGAAGTCGGTGCCGGCGTCGACCTGGATGATCTCGGGTCGATACTCGGCGATGTTCTCTGAGATGATGTGGAAGGTGTCCGTGGCCGACCGCTCGATATCCTTGACGCGGAGGTCGTCGCCCTGGCGGATGACCCAATACATCAGGCGGCGCTTGGAGGTCGCGCGCTCGACGATGGGGATGGTCGTGCGGGCGGTGTCGACCATGACCAGGTCGCCGTCGGAGATGATCGGCTCCATGGAGGACCCGCGTGCGGTGATGAGGACAGCGTTGGCCGGTGTGATGCCGCGTTTGACCAGCCAGTCGCGGCGGAACGCGAGAGGCTCCAGCTCGGCGGGGCTGAGGACGGCATGACCCGCGCCAGCGCTTGCCTCCACATCGTAACGGCGGATCATCTCTAAGCCCGCCGTGGCGGGATCGACGAAGAGTTCGTCGCCAGTGGGGCGGGGGGGTCCCAAGTACAGCTCCAGACCAAGCGCATCGCAGATTGCACTGGCCTTTTCGAGGCTGGGCATGCGTCCAGCGATCACGTTTTGCAATGAGCCAGACTTCAGAGCCGAATGGTCCTCAACGTAATACGCCTTGAGATCCAACTCATCCAATCTCGCCTTTATCAGGCGGGGAAATTCTTGGCGCCAGTCCATTCTGTAAAAATATCGAAAATAGGCGCCTTGACTATCATATAATCTACAGACTAACTATTCTGTAAATATGATGAAAGGCGGGATCGGTGGACAATCTGTTTCTCTTGCGACTGGCCACTCTGTTCAGTGGGCATACGGGCTACACGCTGACGACAGTGGGAACCTACGCCACAAGCGATGGCGCGTTCTTCAAGCGGATCGAGAACGGCGGCGATTGCACTACGCAGCGGGCCAAGCGGATCGCGCAGTGGTTCGACGCGCATTGGCCCGACGACTTGGAATGGCCTGCGGATATTCCGCGCCCCACGGGGAGGGACGCGGCGTGAGAGTGTTGGAGACGCCGCGTCTGCCGAATACGTTAAAAGTCGTCTATGGATCCA
>JBCBGJ010000203.1:0-4943 GCA_038526925.1 Pseudomonadota bacterium | reverse complement strand
GTTTGTGACGGCGTGCGCCATTGATCCGGCTATGGACTCTAGCGCACCAGCTGAACGTGTTGATGATACGCGTCCCAATATTGTTTTGGTACTGTTCGAAGATATGAGCCCCCGCGTCGGCGCGTTTGGTGACCCAATAGCACACACACCCAATTTCGATCGGATTGCTGACGAAGGCGTTCGCTACACAAATGTGTTCACCACGTCCGGCGTTTGTGCGCCAAGCCGCGCGGCTTTAATGACGGGTCAGTATCAGCACTCGATCGGCGCTCAGCATATGCGAACCATGGCCCCGTCCGGCGGAACCGGCGGCGGACCTCAGGGATATTTCGCCGTCCCGCCCTCTGATGTGAAAGCGTTTCCTGAGCTTTTGCGGCGTGCTGGATACTTCACGTCGAACAACTTCAAAACGGATTATCAATTCGGGCAGCCATTTACGATTTGGGACAGGTCCGAACCCGGCGCAGATTGGTCAGACAGAGCCCCTGGTCAGCCCTTCTTTCATATGGTGACGTTCTTCAATACACATGAAAGCGCGGTTTGGCCCGTCGAGCTTGAAGAAACTCCAGAGAATACGGCTTTCTTTGGTTTGGTTGAACGAAACCGTAGAGTGTTTGCGGCGCGAGAAGCCCGAACCGATCCTGCCAGTGTCACCGTTCCTCCCTATCTTCCGGATACACCCGCAGTGCGCCGCGACATTGCCACACATTACGACAACATCGCCGATACGGATGCGACGCTGGGCGAGCTATATGACCGTCTCGAGCGCGAAGGTTTGCTTGAAAGCACAATCATCATTGTAAGCAGCGATCACGGTGATGGCCTGCCTCGGATGAAGCGATCTCTTTATGATAGCGGTCTGCATGTTCCGATGGTCATTCGATATCCCGATGGGCTGGACGCGGGAAAGACCAGCGACGACTTGATCAGCTTCATTGATCTCGCGCCAACAATTCTGTCTTGGGCAGACGCGCGACAGCCAAGTAATTTGGCGGGCTCTGACTTCGAGGGCGCGGATCGCGACCCAGCGCGCGACTACGTTTTCGCGGCTCAGGACCGTATGGACTTTGACCCAAACTGGCGGCGAGCTGTGCGCGATAAGAGATACAAGCTGATCCAGAATTTTGTGCCCGGCGATCCGTATTTTGTGCCGCTGGCGTTTCGTGATGTCCAACCCACGATGCAAGCGCTTTGGTTGGGATCTAAACAAGAAACTTTACCTGAGGCGGCGAGGCGTCTGTTCGCCCCAATCCCTGAGTTTCAACTCTATGATACGCTGAACGACCCACATGAAGTCACGAATGTAATTGATGACCCGCGCTATAGTGAGGTCCAAGAACGACTTATGGCGACCTTGAACGACTGGTTCTCAGCTTATCCGGACATGTCGCGCGTTCCGGAAGAAAACATGATCGCAGGGATGTGGCCGAACGGCGAACAACCCGTGACTGCGACGCCGATCATTTCAGGAAGTGAAATTGAAGGCCGCACTGTGATCACCTTGATGTCTGAAACAGAGGGGGCCTCAATCGGATATCGCAGCGATCTGTCTTCGAACTCGTGGCAGATTTATACGGGGCCGTTCAATCTTCCGGAAGGATCAAGTCTCCAGGCGAAGGCGGTCAGGTATGGATATGCCGAAAGCGAGATTTCCGAGTTCAGTCGCCGCGATTGAAGGGCGTGCGGTCGCTTTCAAAAATCCGAAATGGTGGTTACAGGGAACGGCAGCACGGTCCTTGTGCTTCCTGACACTGGAGAATCCCCATGCGTCTCTTCGCGATTTCAATCATTGCGCTCTGGATGCTTGTCGGCGGCATAGCGCATTTGGTGACGCCAGAATTTTTCTTTCAGATTGTCCCAGATATTTTTCCAAAGCTGTGGGTCATCTACCTTTCTGGCGTCGTCGAAATTGTTATCGGCGCAGCGGTCTTCATTCCAAAAATAAGGGCACTCGCCGGTCTCAGTTTTGCGCTCTTGTGTCTTGCGTTCTTGCCGCTCCATGTTTGGGATTTCTTCCGACCAGACCCAGTCTTCGAAGTTCCGGTCGCCGCATCGATCCGCATTTTGGTGCAGTTTGGACTGATCGGATTAGGCTTGTTTCTCTGGCGCACTGAGTCCGGGCATCGGAATATAGACGCTGAAAATTTGGAGCGTGGTACAGAATGAGCCCTCCGTTGAAGCCGGCCCGAACGTCGAAATTCTTCACGCATATTGAAGCGGAGCAAGACCAGCGCCCGTGGGGCACATTCTTGGATGCGGGTTCAGGCGTGCATTCGCTCAGTTGGGTGGCGCAGCTCGACACAGAGCGATGGACAGCTGTCACCGGCGCCCCGCGCGATGCAGAAAACATGCGTGAGGCAACAGACGGCCTTCGTCGCCCGCAAGATCAGATCTTACTCGGCAATTGGGCCAAAGCCGATCTGTTAAAAGGCGAGGTCTACGATACCGTTCTGGCGGACTATCTGCTCGGCGCGGTTGAAGGCTTTGCACCGTATTTTCAGCCTTACCTGTTCGCACGCCTGCGCCCGGTGACGGGGAAGGTCCTCTATATCACCGGCGCCGAACCTTATGTGCCAGAGAATGAACCTTCGACTGAGGCAGGGCGTTTGGTTTGGCAAATCGGCCGGTTTCGCGATGCCTGCTTGCTTCTATCCGGGGAGCTACCTTACCGGGAATATCCTTCACCTTGGGTGCTCGATCAACTGACGCGGTCTGGCTTCAAGCCGCGCGGTATCAAACATTTTCCAACGCGTTATAAAGAACGGTTTGTCCGTACACAGATTGACCTCAGCCTCGCGGCGCTCAAACGCGTGCCGGATCAAAAGGCGGCGCAGGCGCTTTCCGATTGGGGCGAGGCTTTGCGTCAAGAGGCTATGGCCTTGGTCGCTTCCGAAAACGGCTTAGCGCATGGATCTGACTATGTGATCACGGCGGACCCGGTCTAGCCGACTTTGCGGCCGTCAGGACCGCTATAGGCACGCTCAACTTTGGCGACGCGCAGTTCATAGCCGGAATACCAACGCTCAATACCGTTTTTCTGCGCGAGCATGTGTTGAGATTGAGCTTTCCAGGCGTGAATGCTCGCCTCATCTTTCCAATACGACACCGTAATGCCGAGCCCATCAGCGCCCCGCGTTGTTTCGATGCCAAGGTAGCCAGGTTGCTGCTCGGCCAGGTCGACCATGGCCTGACCCATCGCATCATAGCCAGCGTCATCATCGCCGAGCGTGCTCGTAAAAATGACAGCATAATAAGGGGGCTCTGGGGTTTTCGAGAGACCGCCCATCCCAATCACTCCTCTGCATTAAAACTCATATTGTTCGGGGCGTTTTCCAAAGATAGCCACCCGATTCTTGCGATCTGAGCAATAGAATCCGCGCTTACCCCCAAAGCTCCCGGCTTGGCGGAGAGACGGTGCCATCATGGTAGCGCAGTTTGTGTGGGACATCTTTTGCGAGCCAGAGCGGTCCGTCTAGGTCGATCAGATCAGCTTCCTGGCCTAGCAAGATTGCTGGCGCCATGCTGATCGATCCGGCGACCATACAGCCGACCATTGTGCTCATGCCGCAGCGTTTGGCCTCTTTCATGATGCGCAGCCCCTCGGTCAGGCCGCCCGCTTTATCGAGCTTGATATTGATCGCGTCATATTTCTTGGCGAGCGCTTGAACATCGCTGCGCGTATGCATGCTTTCATCGGCGCAGATGGCCACATGGCCGGGCCGACGGGTCAGAGCGTCATCGTCGCCGGCCGGAAAAGGTTGTTCGATCAGCACGACACCAAGATCTGCCGCGCTCTCGGCGAGCTTTGGAAACTCGGCGGGGTCGAGCCCTTCATTGCCGTCAAGTACGAGCTTCGCATCCGGCCGGGCGCGGCGGACAGCCTCCACGCGGACAATGTCATCCGGACCGCCGAGCTTTAGCTTCAAGATTTTAGCATGTGTCGCTTTGGCCGCCTCGGCCATAGCCTCCGGTGCGTCCAAACTAATGGTCATTGTGGTCGGCAGCGGTTTCGGTTCTGGCAGGCCTGCAAGCTCCCAAACAGGAGTTCCGGTGAGCTTAGATTCCAAGTCCCAGAGCGCACAATCAGCAGCGCACTTTGCGGCGCCTGCGGGGAGACGTCTTTGCAAATCCTGTCGGGTTAAGCCCTCTTGGATGTCGCGTTCGATGCCTGATAACTGCGCCACAACACTGACGCGGCTTTCTTTGTATCTGGCATATGGCACACATTCGCCGCGCCCCACATGTTCGCCTTCTCGGATCTCGACCAAGACCGTCTCTGCCGTGGTTTTCGAGCCGCGAGAGATTGCAAAGGCCGCTTTTAACGGCGAAGACACAGGGGTGATGGTCATCTGGCGCATGGATGAAGTCTTTGCCGGAATGGTAAAATTTGAATGACGCTTTGGGGGCAGTCTTAAACGCTGGTGGGTTAAGGTAAATAGTGTCGAAATCGAGCGATCCGTCTTTATCGCCCTCCTTTGAGTATTTTGGGGGCGCGCATCCGCGGCTGATGCTGCGCGGCGCATGGGTTGTCACGTCCCTTGGGGCGCTAGACGGGAAGTTGAGAGAACTGGCAGACGCTCATGGCTCCGACGCGCTCGCTGAACTCGATCTGACCGACCTTAAACGCATAGACACAGCGGGTGCTTATTTGGCGGACCGGGCCCTGCGTAGCTTTGCGCCGTCCTCGCCGGAGATCATCGGGGCGGAACCCGAAGCTCTAGATTTGCTGCATCAGGCGCGAGGGCTCGCCACGCAGGAAGAACACGCACCGCCGGTGCATGAAGAGGGACATGGCTTTGTCGACCTCTTGGAGCGTACAGGACGCGGCGCGGAGCATCTGTGGCATGAGTTGCTCGAGACCCTATCATTCTTAGGTGGCACGCTCGTGGCGCTCTCGGCGGCGATTTTGCGCCCTGCCAAGATGCGGTGGACGGCGCTCGTCT
>JBCBGJ010000202.1:0-4956 GCA_038526925.1 Pseudomonadota bacterium | reverse complement strand
ATCCAGCTTTGTGTGACCACGTCATAGATTTCTCCGACATGGTCGGGCGTAAGAAAGGCAGCATGCGCGAGTTGAGCAGCGAGTTCGATGCGATCCGAAGCGGACGCTTTTCGTCCACTCGTTTTAAGTTTTCGTACAAGCTCGCCGGCGCGATCTAAATCAATCGGTTGGTCCACTGCCCGGCGAAAGGTTCTCTCGATCTCTGCTCTATCCATTCTTACCTCCACTTGTGGGAGTATAGCGCGAAATGCCGGAGAACGCAGAGCTTATTTTTGGAATGCGATGGTCACTTCGCCAATTCGAATGCCGAAACGGGTGACATAAGCGCGGTTGATGAGGACGTTATCGTCGAGAAGATACATCCAATCATCGAAGCCGACGTTCCAAATGGCGTCTCCGACTTTCAAGTCGACTTTGTACTTCCAATTGAACGCGTTCCCAACGACTTTGCCTTGAGCATAATCAGGAACGTCGCCTGCAGTTCCGCGATATTCACCGCCGCCGAGAATATCGATCGTCCAAACACGAGTGTCGCGCTCGCCATCATCATAGATGAAGCGCTCGTCTAGGGTCAGGACCCCGTTTTCAACGGTTCCAATGATATCGACTTTAAAGCTACGGCGAACTTTGCCGAACCGGTCTTCGAAAACACCATAAGCTGATGTCTTACCCTCAAAATAGTCTTCCAGCACCAGTTGTCGTGGCGCTTCCGTAAAGTCCTGGAGTTCGGGACCAGAAACACAACCAGTTGCGACGGCGGCGCTGGTCGCGACCGCTAAAGTCGGGGCAAATAAGTCTGAGAGGCGCATAGGGCAGGACTTTCTTGTCTTTGTCCTGTCTACGCGCCTAACTCAAAACTGGTTCACTCGTCGGTATCGCTAGAACAGCGTTGCGAGCGCCTTCGCGTCATAATCGGAAAGCTCATCGGTGCGGCCATCCTTGATTTTCTGCGCCCAGAATGGGTCCTGAAGCAAGGCTCGCCCGACTGCGACCAGGTCAAATTCACCTTTATCGAGACGCTCGATGACATCGGAAATTGGGCGTGTTTTCGAGTCTTCACCTGCAAAGGCGCCGATGAAGTCGGAAGAAAGACCTACAGAGCCAACTGTGATGGACGTCAGACCGGTGATTTTCTTACACCAACCGGCGAGATTGAGGCCGTCATTACCGTCTACTTCTGGGAATTCGGCTTCCCACCAGCGACGCTGGCTGGCGTGCAGCGCATCAACGCCGGCATCTGCGAAGACCTGGAGAAAGGCTTCAAGCTCTTGCGGTGTTTCGGCGAGGCGCGCGGTGTATTCCTGCTGCTTCCATTGAGAGAAGCGCAGGATGATCGGCATGTCGTCACCGATCTGCTTGCGGCACTCTTTGATGATCTCGCCAGCGAATGTCGCGCGTTGGGGCAGGTCGCCGCCATATTTATCACTGCGCGTGTTCATGACGTTCCAGAAGAACTCGTCGATCAGGTAGCCGTGGGCACCGTGAATTTCGATCGCGTCGAAGCCGAGGCGTTTGGCTTCACCGGCCGCGTTGGCATAGGCCATGACCATATCGGCGACTTCGCTCTCACTTGGCTCTTCTTGGACTTGTTTGCCTTTATGGGTTCGGCCGGACGGGCTGTCCGACACGGCATCTGGGTCAGGGCCGGTCCCGGGTTTACGCATCATGCCGACATGCCATAGTTGCGGTGCGATTTTGCCCGGCGTTTTGTGGACAGCCTCTACAACGTTCGACCATCCTGCGAGCGCGTCGGGCGTGTGAAAGTTAGGCACGCGTGGATCATTTGACGCGCCGCCGCGGTCAACCGTGGTGCCTTCAGTAATGATCAGGCCCACCTCAGCGTCACCGCGCCGCTCATAATAGTCGGCAACATCTTCGCCGGGGACCCCGCCAGGTGAAAATGAGCGCGTCATCGGCGCCATAACGATACGGTTTGGGAGCGTAAGCCCGCGAATCTTGTATGGCTCAAATAAAGGGGAAGCGCTGGACATGGAAAAATCCTTTTTCAATCTGCATTCGTATGTGCGGGTTCAGCATTCTCGCCGCAAGTCTGACGCGGCGGCAAGATTCTGCCCTTTAATTTTCCTAATGTATTCAGCGACTATTCAGGCGCTTGAGCGCCAAATGGATCGCAAGCTGTCGGGATGAAAGCGATGAAAAAGAGCCTGTTTGCAACCACATGTGCGTTTCTTGGAGCTGCCGCATGTACGACCCCTGGAATCAGTTATGAGGCGCGCCTCATGCCAGAGAGCCTCGCGGCTGCGGAAACGCGCACGGTGCAAGTCGATCGCTTTCGAGGACCAGGCGGTGGATGGTATGCGCGCCAGTTTGAAACCATGATCGCAAATACCGTCTTTGATGGCGCCAGCTGGTTCACCCTCGCCGACTTCGAATATGGTGTCCCAGGTGAAACGCCTGCCGGGACCTATACCGGGCATGTCGACATCGATGATTACGATTGGCACGAATATCACCGCACCACGAGTAAGTGCATCGAGTGGGACGGCCTATTTGATTGCGAAACCCGCGTCGATGTGGAGGAACTCTGCGTTGAAGAGCGCGTGGAGGTGAGTGCCCATCCGCGTCTTGTTGATGCTGACACGGGCGAAGTGGTGTTTTCTGGATCTTATGGCGGATCTTCAAGCCGAGAGAATTGCTATGAGACGGGCGTTTATGACGGTGCCTTCAATAAGCGTTTAAAGCGCAAACGCCGCAGCCATGGTCTCTCTGGATATCACTCAATTGGGTTTGCGGGTCTTGATGCACCAGCAGACTTGGTCAGGGACGCTTTGTTCGAAACGCTCGGACCGATCCGCAAGGATATCGCCCCTCGGAACGCGACCGTTCGTGCGACTTTTATAACGGAAGCGCTCGATCCAGTCGCTCGCGCCGATCCGCGGTTCCAGCAAGCGTTAGATGTTTCGTCCAAAGACCCATTCACCTCATGTGCAATGTGGACAGGTATGGCGGAGGAGTATCCTGAAGCCCCAGCTGTGATCCATAATATGGGCGCCTGCGCGGAAGCGACCTCCGATTTCCAGGCGGCGCAAGGGCATTACGCGAAAGCGGCTGAGCTTTCAGTGAAGTTTAGCTCGGACGGCGTGACCGCTGGAGGCGACTTTTTAAAGGCCCTTCGGAAGCTGTCTAACCAGCGTTCTGATCTGGAAGTTCTAGAAGAACTAACAGCGCCATGGTTGCCTGTTGAGGATGCACCTGAACCTGCGCAGGCCGACTCCTAAATTCCGAGTACTGCGAGCACGGCCGCAGCGGCCGCGGCTAAGCCAAACAAAAGCGTCAAACTAACGGCGAGGATGCGCTGGGTTTTTCCCGGCGCTTCTTCCTTCCCGCTATCGGACTTGAACGATTTAAGGATCCATCGATTGGTGAAAAACCCGATCGCGGCAACAAGCGCTAGAATGCCGGAGACTACAGCGCCGCCCAAAATACCTAATCCTGCAGCGACAAAGAGCAGAACGGCGATCGGGTCTGACGCAGATTTGAGCAGTTCGCGCACATGCTTTTCGGCCTGATTGGCGCTCAGATTGTCGTAGGACGCGTTCGGTGCAACGATCGCTGTGATCCAAGCCGCCCCAACAGATAGACCAAGCAAAAGCACGGCGCCATCTCGCCCGAATTCTCTAATAATCTCTAGCACATCCCGACTCCTCTAACCGGGAGGATATCCGGATTAGATTTGATCGGGCAAGGGGCGATCACTGCTGCACTGAAGTCACTCAGTGAAAGCTAGGATACGTTCATGAGGTACCGCACGTTTGGGTGGATCGGCTCTGGGCTCCCGATCCAGTAACCTTGCATTTGATCGCAGCCAAACTGTGTGGCGGTGTTCGCATCTGCCTGTGTTTCAATACCTTCAACACAACACGAGAAGCCTAGCTCTTTCGCGAACCGTATGGTCGCTTGCAAGACGTCGCGTCTGTATCTCGCGGATTGGATGCTGCGGTCGAGCTTCACTTTATCCAGCGGCAGCTGATCTAACAGCGACAGAGATGAATACCCGCTGCCAAAATCATCCAGCGATATCGTGCATCCCAAGCGCCGCGCTTTTTCCAAGGTTTGGATGTTTGTTTCCAGGTTCCGAAACGCGATGTGTTCGGTGATTTCGATTTCTACCCGCTCCAAGGGGAACTCGTTCTCGCGGGCAACGGATTGCAAAAAATCCAAGAAACTCGAGGCACTGAGTTGCGAAGGCGAAACGTTGATTGCCAAAAAGCCGGATTGAAACCGCAGGTGCCGCATCGCGCCCGCAAGCGTGACCTGTAAAACTTCGTTCAATAGGCCGAGTTTTTCCGCGATTGGAATAAAGTCAGCCGGAGACGGGTCTCTTGAAAGGCCGCTATTAACCCAACGCGCCAGCAGTTCGTGTCCGACAATTCTTCCCGTCTGCGCTTCGATAATGGGCTGCAGTGCGGGGATGATTTGATCCGTTTTGAGCGCCGAGCGGAACAATTCGGTGAATGCAGAACTGAGCAGGCCGAGATCGTCCAAAGCGGGATCGAACTTTACGACACCCCCACCATTGGCCTTGCACCTCATCATGGCTTTATCCGCCGCGTGGAGCAATTCGCCGACGCCTGTAGCATCGTTCAGGGCCTGGGCGTATCCCATTGACACACCGACTGTGACGCTGATTGCTTCTGCTTCAAAAGGGGCGGTTATCCGGCGGTGCACGGCTTCGGTGTTTGTGTGAAGTTGGGTATTGATCCAAGGGCCCTCAATGATTGCGGCGAACTCATCGCCGCCCAATCGCGCGACGGCCGTGAAGCAGGGTTCTTGTTTTAGTCGCTGAGCAACTACCTTCAAAACCTCATCACCGATGGCGTGACCATACTCGTCATTGAGAGGTTTAAACCGGTCGAGGTCTAGAAAAACGACCACATACAATCGCCGGGCATTTATGAGGAAAATCGAAGACCTCTGGCAAAAACGGCGAGAGTA
>JBCBGJ010000201.1:0-5003 GCA_038526925.1 Pseudomonadota bacterium | reverse complement strand
GGTCCGATGGGGCATAAAAAGCCAGAAGAGCCGTTCTTTCGGACCATTGAAAGCGCGCTGAGCGCTCGAGGGGAGGACCTGTTTTTGATTGACGATAAAGCAGAAAATGTCGAGGCGGCGAAGGCTTTAGGCTGGCGCGCTTTCTATTTTCAAGGCGGTGACCATGAGCGCCTTGCCGATGCCATCCAAGATTTTGGGGCGGGGGCGTAAGCGATGATCAAGGTCTATGGTCGCCCAGATAGTTCCGCTGTGGCGCGCGTCATGTGGACGCTCGAAGAGCTCAATCTCGAGCATGAGCGTGTCGATTGGGGCGGCGCATTTGGCGGGAATGATGATGCGGATTACCGTGCCATGTGCCCCTCTGGAAAAATCCCGGCGATCCGTTTTGAGAACGGCGAGAGCCTGTGGGAATCGAATGCGATCATTCGGTATTTATGCGCTATCGATCCAGAAACGCGCTTTGTCCCGGAAGATCCATTTCAGCGGGCCCATCTAGAAGCCTGGATGGATTGGGCTGGGGCGCTGCAATCGGCGGTCTCTTCAATCCGAAAAGCTTATAAACCGGTTTCCGCAACGGCGCATGAGATCGCCGAAGCTGTTGAGCAGTCGATGCCAGTCCTCAAGATCCTAGAGCGCCGTTTGTTTGATCGGGATTTCGTGATGGGCGCAGAGATCAGCGCTGCCGATTTTGCGCTCGGCGTTTGGGGCCATCGCCTATGGCGGTGCCCCGAAGAGGTGAAACCCAGCACGCTCCCATCGACTTGGGCCTGGCTCGCGCGCTTGCGGGAACGTTCTGCCTATCAAAATCAGGTCGTGGCCAAGGTCTCTGCCGGACCTCAGACCGTTGGTGGTGGATAAGCATCGGTCGTGGGTTTTTATGGTGTTCGAAAGTTCGCAAAGTCTTCTATCAGCTCAAACCTCATCTCTTTTGAAACCGAGAGATGCATGTAATCGGCCATTTGGATCCGTTGCCAATCCTCCAGCCTCGCCTGCGATTGAGACAAGGCGTGAGCGCGAAGCAAAGCGGCTTGTAATCCGTGTCCAACGAGCCCGACTTCTTGGTTTTCCTTCGAAAGGAGCTCCTCGATGAGGTGTAAGACCCGAGAGAGACAGACTGCAGCGGGTTCCCAATTATTGATGGGTTGTTCTGGCCTTGCAAAGACACGCTCTATCTGTCCGACATAATCCTCAATGAACCCCGCTCGTGAGAGTTCGTTTAGTCTCGAGTCCGCAAGGTAATGAAGTTCTTCAGGAAACAGGCGAGCTGCGCTGTTTTGAGACTTCGGTTCTGTGCTGGTCAGCAGAGCATCGAACCTAATCTGGCGCAGACGCTTCGTGAGCATCGTTTCGTGCGCTGTTATCTCGGGGGCGAGTAGCCAGTCTCTCGATGGGCTACTCGGATCTTGAACTGTGGGCAGATGACGAACGAAGTGAATGTACATTATTTAAAGGTCAAGTTTCAGGAGAAAAAGATCAATCCTTGAACGGTCTGCCACCCGGGGATGACCTTTCACAGATCAACAAATCGGCACGCTTGTCGTCGATTTCTGAGCGAAATGACAAATCACATTCACACGCTTCCATTAGGGCTGACCGAAAGGGTCGGAAAGCGCCTTGCGTCTCCGAAACACGCTTAAGCAAAGATGAGAGGCTCGATAGTCATGCGCGCGATTTTGGTTTTGACGTTTTTTCTAACTTTGATGTTCGGCTCAGCTCATGCGCATGGCGGGCACCATGGTGACACGATGCCGCCGTGGCAGAAAGCGACCGGTTGGCCGGACCGCATTGTTGTGACGCTCGCCGATCAACCGCAGAGTCGCTTTTCAGTGACGTGGCGTACCGACGAAACCGTTACTGAAACGATCGCGCAGATTGCTATTGCAACGGACGATGCGCGGTTCGATTTGGACGCAATTACGGTCTCCGCGCGCACAGAGCCTCTCAATCCCGCGATGCCAGAGCTTGCGGGAACAGTTTATGCCGAGCCAATGAATGCGGGTCTTCCAGCCGCGCATTTTCATTCCGTCACGTTTTCCAATCTGGAGCCAGATACGATGTACGCCTATCGCGTACGCGGTAAGCACGGGGCCTGGAGTGAGTGGTTCCAAACGCGGACAGCCGCTGCATCTGGACCGGTAAAGTTCGTCTATGTCGGCGACGCTCAGAACGGCGTACTGTCACATTGGTCTCGCCTGATCCGCGCCGCGTACGCCGCCGCGCCAGACGCCGATTTCATTCTTCACGCCGGCGATCTTGTTAACCGTGCCTCCCGCGATTTTGAGTGGGCCGAGTGGTTCAAGGCGGTCAGCCATATTCACGGAATGATCCCGGCGCTCCCCGTCGCAGGTAATCATGAATATGCCCGCCTCGGTTTGTCGCCCAACCAGACCGACCGTGTCCTTTCGATCTTCTGGCGTCCACAATTTACTTTACCTGTCGAGGCGGAGTTGCCTAAAGATCTCCACGAAGTTGTGTATGATATGCGCTACTCTGAAGACTTACATGTCTTCATCTTGTCGACGCAGAACAGCCAAATTGAGATCCAAGCCGACTGGCTTGATCGGCAATTGGCAGCGAGTGACGCAACATGGAAAATCGTCTCCATGCATCACCCAATCTTCTCTTCGGGGCGAGGTCGCGATAGCGCTGACCGCCGGGCTGTTTTGTTACCTGTTCTAGAGCGTCATGATGTTGATTTGGTCTTGCAAGGCCATGATCACACTTATGCGCGCGGAGCGATCGGACAAACGCCTGAACGGCTTGGTTGGAAAGATTCTGGCGGGCAAGTGAATATTATGTTCGTCAACTCGGTCAGCGGTCCGAAACAATATGATTTTCAGGAAGATGGATGGGATATGTATGTGGACGAAGGTGTAGCTTTGGCGCGCCGTGCTGAAAACACCCAATTCTTTCAGATAATCACAGTCGACGGTGATACGCTCAGCTATGAAGCGAGGACCGCGCTCGATGAGCTCTACGATGATTTCGAAATGCGCAAGACCGATGGGGTTAAACAAATCACGCGCGGGTCGACCTCAACTATGAGCGAGCGTTTGTTTGATAACTCGGCCGACTACCCTGGCGTGAATGATCTGAAATAGATCTAGCCAAGAGCTTATGGCGCACATTTCTTGACGGGAAATGATAATTCGATAATTCAAGAAATATGGAAATAAATTATGCTATCGCGCGATTGACCGGTCTTTCGCATGAAGGGCGCCTGAGAGCGTTCAGGGAGATTGTGAAGGTCGGTCAGCCCGGAATCTCCGCGGGAGACCTCGCGCGACGGTTAAAGATTCCCCCGAATACACTTTCGGCTCAGCTCAGTATCCTGTCTTCAGCGAATTTAGTTACGAGCTATCGAAGTGGACGCTCTATCGTCTATAATGCTGACTTACCGGCGCTAAATGAGCTCGTTTTATATCTGATTGAAGACTGCTGCGAAGGACGCGACGAAGTCTGCGCGCCGATTTTGGACGCGATCCAGTCTGTGCGCTGCTGATATGAACGTTCGTACGTTTTTGCTGATCGCCGCCACCTGTCTCTCGACGACAGACGCTTTAGGTCAAAGCAGTGGTCGCTTAGCAGAGGTCCTGAACACACCCGATTGGCTTAAGCTGGAGGGTGAAACCCGAGTGCGTTATGAAAGCCTTGAGGGGCAGTTTCGGGCTAATCGATCCGGCAGTGATCAACTCCTGCTCTTTCGAAGCTTGCTTTTGGTCGAAGCAGATACTGGACCTGTGTCCTTTGGCTTTGAGCTACAAGATAGTCGGACATACCTCGGCGATGACGGAACACCACTCGGATCAAGCATCGCAAATCCGCTGGATTTTCTTCAACTCTATAGCCGAATTGACAGTTTACCGGGACTGCTTGGGCCGGGCTCAAGCAGCACAATGACGATAGGGCGGCAAACGGTCTCAATCGGGTCCAAGCGTCAGATTGAGCGCGTTGATTTTGCGAATGTGATCAAGTCCTATACCGGAGTGAACTTTCGCTCCGAAAACAGTCGCGGTGACGAACTACATGCCATTTACGTTGTGCCAACGGCGCGGTTTCCAAATTCTAGACCGGCCTTAGATGACAATGAGCTCTCGGGTGACGAAGAACAGTGGGAACGCCGAATTTATGGCTTGCACTATCGGCGTGCTGACATCTTGCCGAATTTGGCGCCGGATCTCTGGGGTGAGGTCTTTGTTTATGGTCTCGATGAGCGCGATACCGAGACCTTTCAAACGCCAGATCGCTCCTATATCGCGCCCGGCTTCCGCCTGTATCGAGGGCCTAAAGTCGGTCGATGGGACGTAGATCTAGAAGGCGCGACGCGTCATGGAACGCGCTACGCCTCCAGTAACCCTGCAGATATTCAAAGCCTTGATGTCGACGCCTCAATGCTTCACGCCGAATTTGGGTACACTTTTGACATGCCATGGCAGCCGCGACTGGCACTTGAGTATTATTGGGCAAGCGGAGACGATGATCCGAACGATCTAAAGTTTGATCAACACGAGCGCCTTTTCGGAGCGCGCAGATCCGATCTTAATAATACGTCCATTCACGGCCCGCTCACGCCTGCTAATCTGAACGCACCAGGGTTTAGGGTAGAGGTCAAACCGAACAACCGATGGGATGGGCGATTCTACTACCACGCCGCTTATCTCGCTTCAGAAACAGATTCCTGGGTGATCGCGCGACGCCGAGATCCGACCGGACAGTCCGGCGATTTTATAGGTCATGTTTTAGACGCCCGCGCGCGATATTGGATGGTGCCAGATCGTTTGCGGCTAGAACTCGGCGCCTCGGGCTTGATTTATGGAGATTTTCCTAAAAACGTCCGTGATGGCCCCGATGGCGATGGGACAGCATTCGGGTACGCGCAGCTGACGTTCTCTTTTTAATAGAAAGGGACGCGGTTCGGCTAACGCAGGCTATTTTTGTCGCGATATGGACCGGTCGTCTCAAACCTCCGATTAGCTGTGCCATCGCCATCGGGGCCATCACGG
>JBCBGJ010000200.1:0-5023 GCA_038526925.1 Pseudomonadota bacterium | reverse complement strand
TCCAGGGTTGTTTTGGTCGCGAGGTGTGCCCCAATGCGCCATGGCGATATCCAGATCACCGTCGCCATCATAATCGGCTCATCTTGCTGGCCGACCATTCCGACAGATAGATCAGATAGGATAATCAGCTCCCCGGCCGGGCGCAGCTTCGCCATCCGAGCCTCAAGCATGGTCTCGCCATGATCGGGCCCGAGCGTTGCAGAGGCCTCTAAAACCGGTGTTCCGTCCGCTTTGACCGCCCAGCAGTCAGCCCGTGTGTCGGAGACTGGCTTTATGAAGGCCTGAACTTCCTCGCCTTCGACGACCATATTCTTGTAGTGGCAAGAAATACAGCCACGCTCGAACCAGTCTTTACCCCACAGATTGACCAAAAGCGGATCGAACTGGCTGAAATGCGTCGGCCCCTCAATGGGCCCCGCCTTAAACCCGAGACGCTCCGCCTCAGCATCATCGTGGATGGACTTATGGCCACCATATTCCTGCTGAATCAGCATATTCGCTGGGGCGCGGAACGGGCCGGAAAAGACGCCATCCTGTTCGGTGATTGGCGTATCGAAGCTCATCCTTCCATGCCCGCTTTACGGGCGCAGTCAGCAGCAAACTCTGCGAGCGGCGCAACGCGTGCTTCCATCGTCGCTGCAGACGCGTTTGAAGCTGTACCGTCGCGAACCCGGCCAACAATGCCCTGACAAATCGCGGCCAGGCGGAATGCGTTATAGGCGAAATAGTAGTCGACCTCGGGTAGCCCATCGCGGCCCGTATGCTCACAATAGAGCGCCGTATACTCTTCCATGGTCGGAATACCGTAGGCTTTCAGGTCTTCAATATCGACTAGAGCACCCCGGGCGGGATCAGAACTTGGCATCACCCAATTCATCAAGTGATAGGTAAAGTCCGCTAGCGGATCACCCAGCGTGCAGAGCTCCCAGTCCAGCACCGCAATCACTTTCGACTCGGTCGGGTGGAGGATCATATTGTCGAGGCGATAATCGCCGTGCACGATCGTGGTCGTGTCGCCAGCCGGAATATTCTTTGGCAGCCAATCGATCAGCGCGTCCATCTCAGGGATCTTTTTGGTCTCTGACGCGACATACTGTTTGGTCCAGCGATGCGTCTGGCGCGCGATATAGTCAGCCTCTTTGCCGAACCCTTCGAGCCCGGCAGCGCGCCAATCTACATTGTGGAGGTCAGCAAACGTTTTGACTTTCGCCTCATAGATCGCGCGGCGCTCAGCCGGTTGTAGATCTGGCAACGTTCCGTCCCAGAG
Organism: Pseudomonadota bacterium; assembly: GCA_038526925.1. GTDB lineage: Bacteria > Pseudomonadota > Alphaproteobacteria > Caulobacterales > Hyphomonadaceae > Henriciella. The sequence continues at coordinate 3,756 of JBCBGJ010000200.1, read as the reverse complement.
AATGCGACCTTCGACACAATCCATAATGTAGAAAATTGTACCAACAACGCTCTCATCCATGCAGAGCCCGTATGGCCGCGCGACAGGAAAGCCAAGCGGATACAGCGCATCAATCACGCGGAATTCGCGGTCAACCGCGTGTGCAGACGGGAGCAGTTTGCCCGGCGGCTTGCGGCGCATCACATAAGTTTTGCCGCCCGCGAATAGCTTATAGGTCGGGTTCGACTGCCCGCCTTTGAATTGCTTCACCGTCAGCGGGCCCTCAAAGCCCTCGACATGCTCTGCCATCCAGGCTTCGAGATTGGCTTCGTTGAATTTGTGCGTATCGGCCACATCCTTTGTGCCGGTGAACATTTCCTGTGCATTGCCGCTGTGAACCATGGCGTGCCTCCCAAGGATGATTGTTTTGCTTGTGCCCTGTTTAGCGAAGCCGTCGCGCGCGACAAGTCAGACGCAGGGTTAGGCCTGTGATCTCAAAGATTCAATCGCGCGTATGGCGGTATCTGCTTTGGTCTCTGGGACAAATATATGGTCATGATGATAGGCCGCGATCGCATTGCAAGGAACGCTTGCTTCGGTCAGCGCCGTAGCCACTTTAGCTAAGAACCCAACGGCTTGCAGGTCTGAGTAGACGCTGAGCTCAAGCCAGACCCAGCGATTGTCTTCTGGCGTGGCGCTTTCAGCTGACGTGATAACAGTCAGCCCCTCGCTCTCTTGGAACAGCATAGCAATGTCGCGTACGTTTCGCAGCGAGACCAACTCGGCCCAAGAGGCTTCATCCTTGTCGATCGTCTCAAACCGCCAGACCCCATCGCGCCGAACAACGCTCAACGTTCCAAGCAGTTTCGAAAGATCTGACTCCGCCACTATTTCAGAGCCCGCCAACCAATGTCTTTGCGATTGAACCCTTGCGGCCAGTCGATTTTATCGACGCCCGCATAAGCGCGAGACACCGCATCTTTAAGATCGGATCCAACCGCTGTGACACCGAGCACACGCCCGCCAACGGCGATCAGCTTTTGATCGCTGTCTCGGTCCGTACCGGCATGGAAGACAGTGACACCGTCTACCGTATTCGCGTCGGCAACACCTTCAATGATGGAGCCTTTGGGATAAGATTCTGGATAGCCTTCGGTCGCCATGACCACACAGGCGCTTGGCTGAAACGCATTCACGCCCATCATTTCAGCGATCTCGCGGTGGCCGTGCACCAGACCCCCGGTCGCGCAGGTTAGGAGTGCAGGCACAATATCGCCGGGAAGGCCCGCCATCAGAACCTGACACTCAGGATCCCCAAACCGTGCATTGAACTCAACCACTTTCGGACCAGAAGCCGTCACCATGATACCTACGTACAGAACGCCTTGATAAGGCATGTCCTCTTCCGCCATGCCTGAGAGGAGCGGTTCTACGATGAGCGCCTGCACAAGCTCCATCATACGGGAATCGACGATAGGCGCTGGGGCGTAAGCGCCCATTCCACCAGTGTTTAGACCGGTATCGCCATCGCCAACACGCTTGTGATCCTGCGCAGGCGGCAGATAGATCGCGCCATCGCCATCGGTGAGCACGAAGATAGAGGCTTCTTCGCCCTCCATAAACTCCTCGATGACGATCTCGGTCGATGCATCGCCGAACTTTCCGGTCATCATCGCTTCGACTTCGTTCTCGGCCTCTTCCAGCTCGTCACAAATGACCACGCCTTTTCCGGCCGCAAGACCATCCGCCTTGATGACGTAAGGCGGTGACATGGTCTCAAGAAAATCCAAAGCTTCGGTAAGATCGGTAAATCGTCCATAAGCGGCTGTCGGAATGTCGAACCGCTTCATGAGGTCCTTGGAGAACCCTTTCGAGCTTTCTAGCTGCGCGGCCTTCTCACTCGGCCCGAACACATCAAACCCTCGCGCGCGAAGCGCATCAGAGAGTCCAACCGCCAATGGTGCTTCCGGGCCAATCACGACCAAATCCGGAGAGACCTGTAGCACTAGTTCCTGCATCTTGTGCAAGTCCGTTGGGTCGACCTCAAAGCATGGCCCAACTTCATCCATTCCAGGATTGCCCGGCGCGCAGAAAACTTCATCGACGAGCTCTGATTGCGCGATCTTCCAAGCCAAGGCGTGTTCACGGCCGCCTGATCCGACAACAAGTATTTTCATGGCGCCAGCCCATGCACGCTCGCGCGACCAGGATCAAGCCCTCCGCAACTTTTTGCAAATTTTTGGATCGAAATGGGCGAACTTCGAGGCATTGGCATTTAGCGATACCGGTCATATAAAATCGGAAAACACACAATAATATGTGAGCCCATTCCGATGAGTATTGAAAAGCACGCAACCTCCTTTTTTGCACTGTTTTTCATTACTGCGTGCGGCGGCGGCGGTGGATCTAGCCCGGCAGTCACACCGCTGGCATCTTCGCCTCCATCACCGCCGCCTCCTCCGCCGGCTGCCCAATCTGCCGAGCCGACGCTCTTTGAAGAACAAGCGAGCTTGCGCGGAATCACATTCAGCTCTGGCTACTCTGACGACATGAATCCAATGATACGCCTGTTCGCCGGTGGCGGCGCGGTTGGAGATGTTGATGCAGATGGCGATCTGGATATTTTCATCGTCAGAGGCAACACCGGCCCAAACCTGCTGTACCTAAATCAGGGCGGCACGGGCTTTCGTGAAGATGCAACGGGGGCCGGGCTCGCTTTCACCAAATCTGCGACCGAAACTTATCGACAGAGTGGGCCCGTGCTCGGTGATTTAGACGGCGATGGCGACTTAGACTTATTCATTGGGGGTCTCGAAAATGATCCATCGCAAGTCTTCCAAAATGATGGCAGCGGGCAATTCACGAATGTGACGGCCGGTTCTGGAATCGATTTCATGTCTTCAACTCATACCATCTCTGCCGCTTTAGGAGATTATGATGGCGACGGTGATCTGGATATCGCCATGGCGCATTGGGGCACACCTCGCGACCAAAACAACCCTGGAGAAACCGAAACGCTTTGGCGGAATGAGACCATTGGCGGGACGATTAGATTTACGGCCGTAAGCCAAGACGCCGGCATATCAGCCGAGCTTGGCCTGGATCGAACTGGTGGGGTTTTGGGCGAAGACCATGATTATACATTCGCCCCAGGTTTTGCCGACATCGACAGCGATGGCGATCAGGACTTATTGAGCGTTGCCGATTTTGGCTCCTCTCGAGTTTTCATAAATGATGGCGACGGCACATTCACGAACATAACCGACCCAACCATAATTACCGACACGAACGGAATGGGCGCGGCGATCGGCGATTATGACGGTGATGGCGACATGGATTGGTTCGTTTCATCGATCGACGGCAACCGCCTTTACCAAAACATCGGTGGTAACTTCATCTATCCAAGCGAAGCCCAGGATGTTGATAAAGGCGGCTGGGGATGGGGATCGTGCTTCGCGGATTTCAACGCAGATGGACGTTTGGATATCTACCAGACGAATGGTTGGGACGTAGGGATGGATCCTGAGAACTCCCCCTACGCCGATGATACATCGCGTTTGTGGATGTCTAACCCAGATGGCTCCTTTGAAGACATGGCAAACACCTCCAGCATGCGCGACGCCGAACAGGGCCGCGGCGTGATATGTGACAACTTTGATGCAGATGGGGATGTGGATGTATTGCTGCTAACTCTGGACGACCAGCAAGCCGCAATGCTTTGGACGAACGAATTATCCGGCACGAACGCGCTCTCAGTATTTTTAGAAGGCAAAGCCC
>JBCBGJ010000199.1:0-5059 GCA_038526925.1 Pseudomonadota bacterium | reverse complement strand
GGTGACCAAAGCCCATGAGGCGGAAGCTGTCGGACTTGTCTTTAGACCGCTCAATAAACTCTGGGATGCGATCGACCGTGCCAATCTCGCGGAGCATGTTCAAGCAGGCCTCATTCGCGCCGCCATGGCTCGGTCCCCAAAGCGATGCAACACCTGCAGCAATCGCCGCGTATGGGTGCGCGCCTGAAGAGCCAGCGAGGCGAACGGTCGAGGTCGATGCGTTCTGCTCGTGGTCCGCGTGCAGGATAAAGATCTTATCCATCGCGCGCGCCAGCGTCGGGCTCGTTTTGTATTTTTCGGCCGGAACGGAGAAACACATCCGCAGGAAGTTTTCGCCGTAAGACAGCTCATTAATTGGATCTACGAACTTCTGGCCTTGCGTATATTTGTAAATACGCGCCGCCAGGGTCGGCATTTTCGCGATCAAACGAATGTACGCGAGGTTGCGCTCTTCTGGATCAGAACTGTCCATCGCGCCTGGGTAGAACGCTGACATCGCACCGACGGTTCCGGTCAGCATCGCCATTGGGTGGCTATCACGGCGGAAGCCATCAAAGAAGCGATCCATCTGTGTGTGCAGGAGCGTGTGCTGCGTTACCAAGCCTGCGAATTCGCGAAACTCACTTTGAGTTGGGAGCTCGCCATTCAAGAGAAGATAGGCGACTTCTAAGAACCCAGACTGCTCTGCGAGTTGATCGATCGGATAACCGCGGTGTAGCAAAATGCCCTGCTCACCATCGATAAAGGTAATCTGGCTTTCGCAAGACCCGGTTGAAGTAAACCCTGGGTCCAACGTAAAAACGCCTGCATCGGCGTACAGGCGTTTCACATCTACAACATCGGGACCGTGCGTTCCGCTCATAATCGGAAGCTCAATATCCTTTCCCTTGACGTTAAGGGTAGCTGTACCTGTCTGTTTGGTCTTATTGATCATCTTTGCCCTCTTACATTCCTGTCCGTATGCCTGCGTTCAAGCCGGCAAGTGTTTCCCAATTCTCGCCAAGACTTCGTCGCGGCCGAGCCAATACATGACTGGCGCGAGGTCTGGCGCTGGCAGCCCTCCAGTTAGCGCCGCCCGTAATGGCGGTCCAACCTGTCCCATAGATAGTGTGTGCACTGCACAATACGACTCTAGGACGTGCTGCAATGCTTCAATAGTCCAAGAATCAGATTGGTCTAGTGCTTCACGGATATCTGATAGACGAGTGAGCCCATCCTCCCGTAATGCTTTCCGTGCTTTCTTGTTCAGATTGTCTGCGTTGCTATCCCATAGAAACCGGCATGACTCCGCGAGCTGCGGCAGGGTTTGTCCCCGTTCCTTAAGGGTTGGGAGCGCTTGCTGCAGCCGCTCAGTAAGCTGTTCGCTGGCGTCAGTAAGTTTGTCGATCTCTGGCGTCAGGAGTTCTAAGAGCCTCTTTTCGTCGATTTCTCGAATAAAGTGCGCGTTGACGTCGCCAAGCTTTTCTAGATCCAACCGGCCGGGGGCCTTGTTGATATCGGCAAGGTCAAACACCTTGGCTGCCTCTTCCAAAGTGAAGATTTCTTGATCACCATGGCTCCAACCCAGGCGTACGAGGTAGGAATTCATCGCTTCCGGCAAATAACCCATTTCGCGATAGGCCAGCGTCGAAAGCGCGCCATGGCGTTTTGAAAGTTTCGCCCCGTCTGAGCCATGGATCATTGGAACATGCGCAAACTGAGGGACGTCCCAGCCCATAGCCCAATAGATCGGCAATTGCCGAAACGTGTTGCGGAAATGGTCATCGCCGCGAACGACATGGGTCACGCCCATGTCATGGTCATCTACCACGACCGCGAGCATGTAGGTCGGCGTGCCGTCGGCGCGCAGCAGAATTAAATCGTCTATTTCCCGCGTTTTCAGCGTGACATCGCCCTGAACGTGGTCGCGTACCGTCATATCGTCTTCATCCGGTGCGCGCAGACGGATTGTATAAGGCGCATCTGCCGAAGGCGGACTGCCGCCGTCCCGCCAGGGCGATCGATACGGCGCGAGTAGAGTATCCGCTTCCGCTCTGAGCGCGGCGCGTTCGTCTTCGCTAAGGCCCTCATCTTTCGCCGCAGCGCGCTTCGCCTCGCCTTCATCTCGGCGGGCTTGCAGTTCTTCCGGCGTTGAATAGCACCAAAAGGCTTTTCCGGACTCAACCATCTCCAAGGCGCAAGAAACGGTCGACCGAAGAAGCAAGCCAAGCGATCCTGGAGGGAATGGAATGGCTCGGCCTAACGCCGGACGAAGCGCCCGTTTTCCAAAGTATGAGTGCGGATCGACACGTCGCTTGCGCCTTGGAGATGGTTGAGTCCGGCGTTAGGCCGAGCCATTCCATTCCCTCCAGGATCGCTTGGCTTGCTTCTTCGGTCGACCGTTTCTTGTCGGTATCCTCGACTCTGAGCAGGAATTTACCGCCGTGACGTTTGGCTAGCAAATAATTGAAAAGTGCCGTGCGCGCGCCGCCAATATGCAGCATGCCAGTTGGGGAAGGAGCAAAACGAGTGACGATAGTCATGAGGAAATTCAGACGCTAATTCAGGCTTTTGGGACAATCTTCCCCGCTTCAACACGCTCTGCTACAGTTTCGCAAGGGGCGGGGAGGAAAGATGCAGCGATTTCCGCTGGCCACCGTCCGGGTTCAGGCACCAATCGTCTTTGCGATCGGTATGATGCTGGGCGCAGCATGGTACTTCCTGATCGATTTCGAGCCGAAACTATATGCATTGATAGCCGCGTCAGGTTTGTCATCTTTGCCAGTCCTCTGGGTCAAGTTCAAAGGGGCGGCTTCATTGGCCATTGCGCTGACTTGGGCCTTTGCTGGAATAACGATTGGTGCGCTTTCGGGCGGCCTAGCAACGCAACGTGTGGCGCACGCAACCGTTCCGACCGAAATTGGTCCGGTCTTGCTCGAAGGGTGGGTACAGCGGGCTCTTCCCGCTTCGCGCGGTGTGCGTCTTAGGTTGAAAGTTCATGCGATAGACGGATTGGCCCAAAGCCAAACCCCTCCAATTGTGCGCGTCACGCATATCTCCAGCCTTGAGACCGAACCTGGCCGGTTTGTGCGATGCTGGGTGGTCTTACGTCCGCCTCCAGCGCCGGTGATCGAGGGCGACTATGCCTTTGACCGACAGGCTTGGTATAGCGGTCTGGGGGCCGTTGGATACGTTCAGGGACGGTGTCGCGGAGGCGGGTTAGGTGCTCCAAGCAGCTCATTAGGCGTTGCGACGCTCGAAGTTTCCAAAGCGAGGCGACGATTAGCGCAGCATGTTTTCGATGCGGCAGGTGAAAAGTCTGGCGGATTCGCAGCAGCGCTAACGTCGGGCGATAGAAGCTTCATGACCGAAGCCGACCAAGAGGCATTGCGCGGCGCTGGCCTGGCGCACTTACTCGCGATCTCTGGCTTGCATATGGGTATTGTGGGCGGCTTAGTTTTTCTACTGGTCTGGCGCGGACTCGCCTTTATTGAGCCGGTTACTTTGCGGGTTCCGGTGAAAAAGCTCGCAGCCCTTACGGCGTTACTAGCCTGTGCGACGTATCTCATTTTGTCGGGTGCGAGCATCTCCACACAACGGGCCTTCGTTATGGCGGCAATTCTGTTTGGTGCGGTGTTGATGGATCGTACGGCTTTAAGCCTCAGATCCCTAGCGATCGCGATGATGATCATACTCGCCGTCGCACCATGGAGCGTTTTAACCCCCGGTTTTCAAATGTCCTTCGCCGCGACTGGGGCGCTGGTCGCGACCTATGAACGATGGAACAGGCGGCGCCGCAACACCAATGAAGTCACGGGCCATAAAGCTATGTTCTGGCTGAAATCATTGGTCGTAACCTCAACGGTCTCTAGCCTTGCCACAATGCCGTTCGCTCTGTTCCATTTTGAGCGGGCTGCTGCCCTAGGGTTGATAGCGAACCTCCTCGCAATGCCGATTATTTCCCTCCTAACTGCGCCAGCTGCTGCGGCAGCACTAATGCTCGCCCCACTTGGCCTGGATGGGCTGGCGCTCCGCGTGTTTGGCGCGTCACTCGGCGTGGTTCTGGACATCGCGCACTTCTTTTCCGCTCGAAACATGGATGAAGCGCTTGGAATTCCTCAAATGCCTGGAGTGAGTTTTGGGATATTAGGCGGCGCGATCCTTGTCTTCTGCTTGCTAAGGACATCCGTCGCAGCCTGGTCCGCCATGGGAGTGCTGACTATAGCTTCAGGCCTCTACTGGGCTCAAAGCGGCACTTCAAAAGTGCATTTTGCGCCATCAGGCGACCTGTTCCTCGAATCCGCGAACGGACATGTCGATCGCATTGCTTGGCGCGATGGAGATGGGCTGGGACCGCTGCGCTTTTCGAGACTGACTATCGATCGGGATTGTCGCTCAGCGTCGCATTGCCAGCTTGAGTTCGCTGGGCACACGATCAGCTTATATCGCGCAGAAGGACTTGAAGAGGCTTGGACGTTGGCTGATCCAGCGTCCAATCAGGCGCCATTGGTCGTGAGTTGGAATCAAATCACCGGCTCGAATGGTCTAACACTTATTCGAACGAGAGACGGCTTTGAGCCAAAGCAAAAGCCCGACTGTGGCAGTCGGGCTTGGCGTGTTTGTCGGTTCGACGAATGAGGTGAGTGTCTATTCGTACTTTCGGATAAGCGCAACGAGGCGTCCTTGGACTTGCACGCGATCTGGTCCGAAAATGCGGGTCTCATACGCTGGGTTCGCCGCCTCGAGCGCGACAGAGTCCCCTTTCTTGCGCAGGCGCTTCAGCGTTGCTTCCTCATCGTCGATGAGCGCAACAACAATGTCACCCGAGTTAGCGCTATCCGTCCGCTTCAAAATGACGATGTCGCCGTCCAAGATGCCTGCATCGATCATGGAGTCACCTTTGACTTCCAGCGCGTAGTGCGCCTCGCTATCGGCATATTCCTCTGGCGGGGTGACGCGGTCGACTTCGTTTTGGATCGCAGCGATTGGAACACCCGCCGCAATACGGCCAAGGACGGGAATTGTGTTCTGTCCCATTTGCGGTTTTTGCGATCCGACGACGCTTGGACGGAAAGTTTGG
>JBCBGJ010000198.1:0-5070 GCA_038526925.1 Pseudomonadota bacterium | reverse complement strand
ACAGCCAATCAGCTGCAGGACATCTGTAACTCAGCGATTGAGATGCAGGATCATTATGGTCTTATGACCGGCGATGACATGCCAGCAGATGGTTTGTTCCAACAGAGCTTTATGTGGGCACCAGGCCTAAGGATTGCGGGCGGTACGGATGAGATTTTGAAGAATATCATCGCCGAACGCGTGCTCGGATTGCCGCAAGATGTCCGCGTGGACAAGGATATTCCATTCGACGAGATGAAGTCCGGATAAGTAGAAAAACGGTATAAAAATTGCACGGCCCTGCATCAACTGCAGGGCCTTTTTTATGGGTAATTCAACCTTAACGGGATTTGGGCTAAACTGCAGTATTAACTGAGTACTGCGTATGTTTTCGTCGAGATCGAAAAACAAAGTCAACATTGATCGCGTCGTGAATCAAGCGGCGCGAACGACCCCTGTTGTGCGCCCTCAGAAAAATCACCGCCGCGGACCTCGCAAAGGGGTCTGGTGTGTCTGTTCCATTGAAACGCGCGGCGGAGAAGTCCGTGAGGGCGTGATCATTGATATCTCTAAAACCGGGGCCCGTATTCGCTTTCGAAGCCGGGGGACATTGCCACAAGTGGTCAGGATCAGAGCGTCTCGGATCGGTTTAAGCCGCTTTGCGCGCGTGGTTTGGCAGTCGGAGTTTGATGCCGGAATAGAATTTGTGCCGGACAATCGTGTTTCGGGCTAAATCGTCCTTAGAACACTCCAAGGGCCAAGCCAGCTCCGAGCGCCCGGCCCAGATCGCAACACCGTTCTAGATCGGCATTTGGGATGGTTTTCTCTGCTAAGATTTCAATCTCTGTTTGTGCGTGTGTGCAGATGATGAGCGGGTCTTGTACCTGTTTGAGACGCCATCCGGTCGCAATACGGGCCGTTTGCCGCGCCGCATTGTTTCCATCTGATCCTGCACAGATCATCTGTGCATAAGGTCGCCCTTCGATCTTTCCGAGCAACGGATAGTAAGCGCGGTCAAAAAACGCTTTCATTTCACCGGACAGTGCCGCGAGGTTTTCCGGCGCTGCGAAAATGTATCCATCAGCTGCCAGCATGTCGTCAGGATGCGTATCTTCGGCGCGCCGGATCTCTACGTCCGTCTCGGCCCGAGCAGCGTCAAAGGCCGCTTCCGCCATCTGCCGGGTTCCATTGGTACGGGTGTGATAGACAATCAATAGGCGCGCCATAGGCACTGGATATTCCGTTTTGCGGTCGCCGTCTCGCGAAAAGACTTATGGGTCCAGTTTCGATGCGAATCACTTCAATCGGAACGTGTGAAACCTGCGTTACTACTTTTGCTCGTGCCTTTAGCGACGTGTTCGGAGCCGATTGCGGTTCAGATCAACACGTCATCAGAGAGCTCTATCTATTGGTCTGACGGCGATAGCGGCCGGATCGATGGTGTGAAGTTTCGACTGGCCAATGTTGATGCGCCTGAGACTGGCGGTGTCGGCGCACGGGGCGGTGCCAAATGCGAGTTTGAGCGTGAACTCGGTTATGATGCTAAGGCCTTTATGGTCGAGCTGACCCGCGATGCTGAACTCGTCATCACCAACAATTCCGGCCCGGATCGTTATGAGCGAGAAGTGATCATGCTCTCTGCCAATGGCCAAGATGTTGGCGAAGCGGGCATTGCCGCAGGTCATCTCGGTCCCTGGCCACATCGCGGGCGGCGCGCGCTGGCTAAAAAGCCCGATTGGTGTGGACTGTCCTCAGCGTCGGCCGAATAGGCGGGCGAAGAAGCCCCGCTTCTTATTGGCTTCAGCCGTATGGGTCTGGGCCTCAGTATGCGCTTCGACCTCAGCTTCGTGACGACCTTGCCAAATCGCCCAGTCTTTCGCGTCGTCAATGTCCATTAATTGCGGGAGCACCCCGACTTTCGCGTCTGTTGGCAAGTTCGCCCAAACGTCTTCCATGGCGTGCGGGCCTGACCACCGGACACCGTAGAACGGGCTTTTGGTGCGTTCGGACTTGTGGATCCCAAACAACCAAAACCCGCCATCTTGAGCCGGCCCAAAGACGGCATCATGCCGGTTGAGCGCGCGTATGGCTTGGCGGAGCAAGGCCGCCGAAATATCTGGCGCGTCGCTGCCAATGAACAGAACGGGTCCGGGAGGCGCCTCGCGTAGCCCTTTACTCAGGCGGTCGCCAAGATTTCCTGGCCCCTGACTGCGGCGCTCTAAATGTAGTGGCCACATTCCTCCGAGCGAATTGTCGAGTTCTTTGTCGGGGGCCGTGTAGAGTATTGTGTCCCACGCCCCATTGAGCGCAGCTCTTAGTGTTTTGGCCTGAAGCGCCGTCGCGATCCGGCGTGCGCTGACGGCAGAGCCCAAACTCTTGGCGAGGCGCGTCTTAGACAGCCCGATCCGGGGCGGCTTGGCGTATATCAATATTTGAGGGCGTTTCATCGGACCACTTCTATCCCAATCACTCGGTTCTGTGCGTCGACGTCCAGGATCACTTGCACCCCGCGCAGACTTTCATCCAGTGCGAAAACATCAATTGATCGTGAGACGCAACCGGGCGTCCCAGCGCCTGGATGATCTGGTAGATAGATGTATCCGGCCTCTAATTCATCGTCCCAGCTTGCATCCAGCGTCATAGGTCACCTTTGAGCGAATTGACTATGTGTATGATTTTGCCAGTTTTTCCGGATTCGCGCCAAGCAAATAGCGGGTGATCAAATAGACATTGTGCCAGCTGCGTTTGCGCCAGCCATCCCGCTCATATTTTGAAGCATCGGTGCGCGCCTCAGCAGACAGGATCGAAAGCCGTTTCTTGCCGATGGAGCGGATGATTTGAACGTCTTCCATGAAGGGCGTGTCGGGATAGCCCCCAATCTCTGTGTAGTGTTTTCGCGAGATGAGCAGGCCCTGGTCGCCATAAGGCAGGCCAAGTGTCCTGGAGCGCCAATTCGCGCGGCGCGCCACCACCTTCGCCATCGGATGATCAGAGCGATAGGCGAGTGTGAATGCCGCTGCTTTATCTCGGCGCTCCGTGATGTGAGATTTGGCGCGCTCGGCCCAGTCGCGTGACAAAGCCGTATCGGCGTGCAGAAACAAGAGCCATTCGCCGCGGGCGTGATCGAATCCGTGCCGCATTTGAGCAGCGCGGCCTTTTTCCGGCGCTGAAATGACGCGCGCGCCGGCGCCTTCAGCCAGACGACGCGTTTGATCCTCGCTTTCCGCATCCACGAGGATGACTTCCCGGATCAGACCCGTTTCCAAGCCTGGCATAAGAGATGCCAAACATGCCGGAAGCACAGCCTCAGCATTAATGGCTGGGATTATGATGGAGAGTGGGGCGGGCATTTACAGCGTGACGCCCATCTCAATGAGGCGCGCCTGGACCAGCAGCAAGTCCCGCCAAGCGCGGCTCTTATCCTGGGGGCGTCGCAACAAGTAAGCCGGGTGAAATATCGGAACCAAAGGCACTTTCGTTCCAGCTGGCGTCTCAAATGGGCGTTCAGACCCACGCAGACGCATAATCCCGGTCTTGGAATTGAGCAGTGACTTCGCCGCAACCCCGCCCGTTGCAATAATGATCTTAGGCTGCACGAGATCGATCATGCGGTTCACAAACGGGCGACAAACGGCCAGCTCATCCGCTTCCGGATTGCGATTGCCTGGCGGGCGCCAATAATTGACGTTTGAGATGAAAGCATTGGTCTTACGGTCAAGCTGGATCGCAGCGAGCATTTTGTCCAAGAGTTGGCCCGCTTTGCCGACAAATGGCAGCCCAATTCGATCCTCTTGCCCGCCTGGTCCTTCGCCGAGCACCATGACCGGGGCCCCGATCGTGCCATCGTAGATGACCGTCTTTTCGCACAATTGTTTGAGCGGACAGCCTTCATAACTCTCAATCGCTGCTTTTAGGGCTTCAATCGAATCAGCGCTGGCGGCGAGTGCTTCTGCCTCTTGGATCCAGTCGTGAAGCGACTTGCTTGCCGACTTCCGAGATTTCCGTCCTGAGCTTGGCGCTTGCTGTGATTCCGCAGGTGCGCTGGGCGTTTCAGGCGGTACAGGCCCAGTACTTGCGCCGCTTTGCGCCCGGACGGACCGGGCGATTTCACCCTGATCGACCTCCACGCCCATGTCTTCCCACCACTCGGTGAGTGCCTTTAACGCTGCGGCAGAGGCATTTTGGGGCATTGAGACCTTGTAAACTTTGGCTAAAGAGGTCCTCAGATACTTAAATATACAAAGATGGCGCGCAAGTGTGATCGCCACTTCTGAGGAGACAAGTGATGAGCGAACGCGAGTCTATGGAATTTGATTTGGTGATCGTTGGCGGTGGCCCCGCTGGCCTCGCTGCAGCTATTCGTGCCAAACAGCTCGCCAATGAAGCTGGCGAAGAGCTTGAAGTCGTTGTGCTGGAAAAGGGCGGCGAGATCGGCGCCCACATCCTCTCTGGCCTCGTGCTCGACCCGAAAGCCATGGACGAACTGATCCCAGATTGGCGCACGCGCGATGATCTGCCGATCCGGACTGAAGTTGGCGCTGATACATACAAACTTCTTGGGCCCAACGGCTCAATGGCCATGCCAACCTTCGCGTTCCCGCCGTTCATGCACAATCATGGTTGTTATATCGGCTCGCTCGCGAACGTCTGTCGCTGGCTTGGTGAGCGCGCTGAAGAGCTTGAAGTGCAAGTCTTCCCGGGCTTTGCAGCGTCAGAAGTTGTCTATGGCGAGAATGGCGAAGTTCGCGGCGTTGTCGCAGGCGTCATGGGCATCGCCGAAGATGGCAGCCAAAAGCCTGACTATGAGCCCGGCATGGAACTGCTCGGCAAATATGTCATGTTCGCGGAAGGCGCGCGCGGCTCTCTGACCAAAGAAGTCAAAGCGAAGTTTGACCTTGAAGCAGATTGCGACCCGCAAAAGTACGGCATTGGCTTGAAAGAAGTTTGGAAAGTCCCGGCGGACCATCCAGAGTTCAAAGCCGGCTTTGTGCAGCACACTTTTGGCTGGCCAGTGAAGGAAAAAGACGGCTCAGGCGGCGGCTTCCTCTACCACTTCTCAGAAGGCGGTGAGAATTACGTCTCTGTCGGGTA
>JBCBGJ010000197.1:0-5072 GCA_038526925.1 Pseudomonadota bacterium | reverse complement strand
ATTGCGGGCCAGCCGCGCATCGTTGAGGTCAAAGGCATGGCGCTTGAAGGTGATTTCAACTCCCGCGTTCTCTATGTGAACAATCTCGACAAACCCGGCTTTATCGGCTCGCTCGGCGCGCTTTTGGGGAAAGAAGAGATCAATATCGCAACGTTCCACCTGGGCCGAACAGATGCTGGAGGCGAGGCGATTGCTCTGATTGGAATCGACAGCGATCCTTCCACAAATCTGGTCAAGGAGCTGAAAGCCTTGCCGCATGTTCGATATGCGAAAGTTTTGAACTTTTAGGGCTGACTTTGTTTTTGGGGCAGGCGATCTATGTCCTGCCCCATGCAAACTGTTATTGATCCAGAGATCAGCGCCATCATCGAAATGGCTTGGGACGACGAGACCTCATTTGACGCAATCGAAGCGCAGACTGGGCTCTCCGAAAAGCAAGTTATTGCAATTATGCGCCGCGAGCTGAAACCGAACAGTTTTCGGATTTGGCGCCGCCGTGTTTCTGGGCGAGCGAGTAAACACGCAAAGAATTTTGCGTAACAGTTCGACCCCAAAATAAAAAATCCTGGACTCTTTACGCGAGTCGCAAATCGGATTCTGATTCGCTTATCAAACGAATTAAGGTGAGCGAAAATGGCGATGACACAAAGGCAGGCTCTAGATCTCTGGCGCTGTGCTTTGACGGCCTATGTGCGGTCTGATGAGTCCGATATGACGGCCCGGCAACAAGCCGTTCTGATGACCGTTGCCTTGACCCCGGGTCCTCACACAGTGCGGGGCCTCTCAGGTCACTTGAACATTGCCAAGCCTGCAGTGACGCGTGCGCTCGACGTTCTGGAGCGCAATGATCTGATCAAGCGTATTCCGGATGAAAACGACCTGCGCAGTGTGCATATTGAACGCACCACGAAGGGCATGGATTGGCTCCGTGCCTTTGGCGGGCAGATTCAAGCGGCTGAAGCGGGTGAGATCTCTGAAGAGCCGTCGTCTGAAATGGGCCGCGCTGTCGCCTAAACATTTCCTTGGTTTTCAGTCTATATCTCTAAGCTGGACTGGTTGGAGATAGACCTTGCTGTCATTTGATGATCCGAGACTGACTTTGCCTGAGGGTGGCTCAGGTGAGCGTATGCAGGTGAATGCCGGCGTCGCCGCGATGCGCAAGACGCCGACGCCTGACGGCACGCAGATCAGCCAAGTTCTGCATGGCGAAACCGTTTGTCTACACCACGAAGAGGGTGAGTTTGGCCTCGTGCAGGGCGAGGCGGACCGCTATGTCGGTTGGGTGCTGATGGAAGCGCTCTCTGCGCCCGTGCTTGATGTGACGCACCGCGTTCAGGCGGGGCGCGTGCATACTTATGCCGATCCGAAAATTACGGCTGCGCCGCATTTTACGCTCGGCGTTGGTGCGAAATTCTCGGCGACAGGCGAACGTGAGGGTCGTTATTTGCGGTTCGACCGAGCGGGATGGATTGTCGATCATTTATTGGCTGACGCGGATACTGTCGAAGACGATCCAATTGCCATTGCGCAGAGATTTCTGGGAACGCCTTACCTTTGGGGCGGCCGAGACTGTTTAGGAATTGATTGTTCCGGTCTCGTCCAAATCGCATATGGGGCCTGCGGCGTCTCTTGTCCGCGCGATAGCGACATGCAGCAAGCTTGGTTTGGCGACCCGATAGATGGATGGAATCAGCCCGGTGCGCTGCAGCGCGGCGACCTGATCTTTTGGAAAGGTCATGTTGGCATGCTTGTGGATTCAGAAACCTTGCTCCATGCCAACGGGACGTTCATGACAACCATGACTGAGCCTTTGACGCCAGCGATTGAGCGGATCGCAAATGAATACGGCGAGCCGTTAGAGGCTCGCCGCGTTGATATTTCTAAATGTAGAGGCGTTGCGCCAGACTGGCTTACTCGCCGTCCGTAGCCTCTTCGACTGTTTCCTCAACTATATCCTCGGCGGTGTCAGCCGCTTCCGTAACTGCGTCTTCCACGGTTTCTGATACGGTTTCAACGATGTCACTGGTAGTTTCGGTTGCTGCTTCAGTCGCAGCCTCGGTAAGATCTGAGACGGTCTCTTCTGCGGCTACAGTGGCATCAACAATCGCCGCCGGTCCTTGATCAGCGGCTTCTTCGATCGCTGCATCAGCCGCGGCTTCTGCCGCCTCGGCGGCGTCACCGGCTGTATCTGCTGCCCCTTCGATCACGGTCTCATCGGTTTCAGCAAGGTCGCCAGCGGCTTCTTCAGCGTCGCCTTCTTCAACCACTTCTGGAAGTGGTTCTGGCGCTGGTGGAGCATCCGGGCTGTATGAGGCCAGGTAAGCAAGCACTGCAGCGCGCTCATCATCGCGTTTCAGGCCGGCGAAGGCCATGCTTGTGCCGCGGGCATAGCTAGACGGATTTTCGAGCCATGCATCCATGCGTTCCCAAGACCAGTCGCCTTCGGTATTGCCGAGCGCGCCGGAATAGCTGAAGCCCGAATGGCTTTGCTTTGCAGCGCCCATTGTTGCGTAAAGGTTTGGACCTGTGCCGTTTGAGCCGCCTTCCTCAAGCGTATGGCATGACGCGCATTTCGCTTTGAAGCTACGCTCGCCGCGTGCGAGGTCTGCGCCAAGTAGAAGTGCGCCGAGGTCGTAAATTTCTTCGATGACAGCGCCAGCACCGCCAGTCTCAGCGATATCAACGCGATAGCCTTTGAAGTTTGATTCGGCCCACTTATTCAGTGATTCGTACTCTTTATGGTGGTGGTGACCGCCGCCAAATACGATGGTTGAAACCTCTTTCAGGCCAAGAACCACAAGGCCAACAGCCAACAGTGCCCCGAAAATCTTGTTCAGTCCGAGTTCGCCCATAGGTGATCCCTCATATTCCAGTCTTGCGCGCGCCTTCTGACACGCTATGCGTTCGCGATCAATATATACAGATGTGGCAGATTGCGCGTTACTTGATTCAGCGGCGAAAGCGCGCAGGTCTGTTACCGAGATCTTTATGCTGACCGTGTTGGCAAATAGGGATCTCGCGTCACGTGGAGAGCAGAGATGGCTCAAAAGAAGATCGCTTATCAGGGAGAGCGCGGAGCGAACTCTCATATTGCCTGTCTGGATGTCTATCCAGATTTTGAGCCGATCGCTTGCCGCACGTTTGAAGATGTCATCGCGATGGTTGAAAGCGGTGAGGCTCAGCTCGCGATGATCCCCGTCGAGAACACGATTGCAGGGCGCGTGGGCGACATTCACCACCTGCTACCTTCGACGAGCCTGCATATGATCGGTGAGCATTTGATGCGTATCCGGTTCCAGCTGATGGCGCTTAAAGGCGCCAAGCTCGACGATATAGAGCGGGCCTACAGTCACGTTATGGCGCTCGGCCAATGCCGTAACTTCCTGCGCGATCATGGGATCGAAGCGCGCACCGCGGCCGATACGGCTGGCGCCGCCAGGCAAGTATCAGAACGCGGGGATCCGAAAGCTGCCGCCCTCGCACCTGCTCTTGCAGCAGAGGAATACGGGCTGGAAATTCTTGCCCATGACATTGAAGATGCCGCGCATAATACTACGCGTTTCGTGATCATGTCGCCGGACCCAGTCGATATCGGTCCGGACGATGGCCAGGCCATGACGGCCTTTCTGTTCCAAGTCCGCAATATTCCATCATCGCTATACAAAGCCCTTGGCGGTTTCGCGACGAATGGCGTGAACATGACAAAGCTTGAAAGCTATCAGATTGAGGGCTCGTTTAGCGCATCGCAATTCTACGCCGAGATTGAAGGCCATCCCGATGAACGGCGCGTGCAATTAGCGCTTGAGGAATTAGGGTTTTTCTCAAACTCTCTTAAAATTCTAGGCGTTTACCCGCGCAATCCTGCGCGTGAAGAGATCCAGGCCCGGCGCCCTTAAGCTGCTCCAAGTCCCCTCGCGTGACCCTTGCCTTCGCCTAAGGTTGCGGCATCCTGTCTGAAAAACAAACAGACACTGGAGGAAAGCGCTATGGCGGGGAAGCACGTCATCATCATTGGGGCCGGTCTGGGCGGCCTTTGTGCCGCAATCAAGCTACAAGAAGCCGGGCACAGTTTTACGATTGTTGAAAAGCTGGACCGGGTCGGCGGAACGTGGGCGCAGAACACCTATCCCGGCGTCGCCTGTGACGTACCCGTGGCGCTGTATCAGTTTAGTTTTGCGCAAAGTGTGAATTGGAGCCGGGCGTATCGGCAAGGCGCTGAAATCCAAGCTTATGCTGATGAGATCACCGACCGCTATCAGTTGCGCCCGAACGTGAAACTCGACGATGAAGCGACCAGCGCAGTTTGGGACGAGGCTTCGAAGAAATGGACGGTCACCACGGCGAGCGGGGCAACTTATGAAGGCGATGCCGTAATTGGCGCGCTCGGTCAGCTAAACCGCCCGAATTGGCCGGCCATTCCGGGCAAGGAAGATTTCCAGGGCGCGATCACGCATTCGGCTGAGTGGGATCATTCCATCCCAATGAAAGGCAAACGTGTGGGCATCATCGGATGCGCGGCGAGCGCGGTGCAGATCATTCCCGAACTCGCGGAAGAGGCGGGTGAGCTGATCGTGTTCCAGCGCAGCCCGAATTGGGTGATCCCGCGCCGCGACGTTGCAATGAGCGCTCAAGAAGGCGCTCTGCTCGGTACCAACCCTGAGCTTGCGATGAAGCTTGGCGCGATGAACCGTGAGATCATCTATGAGCAAGCCGATGAGTTTTTCTGGCAAGCGTTCAAATGGACCCCCGAGGGCCGCGCCGCTTACAACCAAATCGCGGTCAATCATATGGAAGCCCAAGTTCCTGACGCGTCCCTTCGAGATAAGCTTACCCCAGACTATCCGATCGGATGCCGCCGAATTTTGATCTCTGATGATTATTTCCCAGCCCTGATGAAGGACAATGTCACGCTCGAGACGGCGGGGATTGAAACCATCGATGCAATGGGGATTAAAACGGTCGATGGGCATCATGACCTCGATGTGATCGCGTCAGGAACTTGGGCTTCCATATGATTGACCGCGATTTGGTTGTAAGCGGCGCCCCTGGACATCAACAGACCAGCGCCATCC
>JBCBGJ010000196.1:0-5109 GCA_038526925.1 Pseudomonadota bacterium | reverse complement strand
ACAGGCTGGCCAAGCTTCTGGGACTACCGAGAAGGCACGCTTGGCTTCAAAGAAGACAATAAGCTCTGGATGACGCGAACTGAATATCACTGCGCGCGGTGCGGTGGTCATCATGGACATGTCTTCAATGACGGACCTGCTCCAACCGGTCTGCGCTATTGCAATAATGGCGTCTCTCTGACCTTTAAGCCCGCCTAATCCTCTTTAGGCGCGCCAAACAAATCCATCTGATTAGGGTCGACGAATTTCTTGCGTCGGCTCTTTTTTGTTCGACCAGATTTAAAATAGAGATCATCGGTATGATCTTCTTCTGTCGGCGCGGTGTCTTCAGGAGGCTTTGGCTTTGGTTTCGGCTTCTTTGCCGCCTTAGCGAGCTTCCAATACGTCACCGCCAGGACGGTTTTACCAGCCGCGTCTTCGTAGTTTTGGATGAAGCCGTGGCCAGGGTTGGCATCGGCCTGTTCAAGGATTTTCGGCAAGTCCTTCGCGCTTGGCGTAAGCCACTCTGTCTCAAGCGCTGCGATCGCTGCGCCGTCGGCGAGGTCTTCAGCCTCATACCGCGTCCGCGCCGCCGCTTTCGCATTCTTCAGCGCATCGCGGGCTGTTTTGCCGAGGGGATAAGCGTGACTCATGACCGGGCAGCTAGGTTTTCATGCTCAAAGAGTCCATAGGCGATCTCACGCAATGACAGGGTGACACAGGCGGGTCGCCGCCAGTCGCGCGAAACGGAGCGTCACGGCTTTGCGCCGCGCCGCGACCAATTTCTCACATGTCGCCTCTCGGATCACAGCGCCTCCAAAGGCATCGGCAATGATCAGGCCTGTATCTTCCGGGATCAGGTCATGCGGAAAATCCTGACTGACCGCGAAATAGAAGCGATCACAAAAGGGACGGTATTCTGGCCACTTCTGATCGCTTCTGAAATCTGCGACAGAGGACTTAATTTCAACAATTGTAATCTCGCCGCCCGGCCCAATCGCCGCGACATCCGCGCGGCGACCATTAGCTAGCGTCATTTCTGTGACTCCGGCAAATCCGTGATCATTCATCAGACGCAAAACTCCTCGGGCAATCTCCGCCGCTCCGGGGTTTAATGGCACATCCATCGCTGTCTCTGGCATCCGCCCCTCCTGCGCATGTTCTCAACATGTTCCATGAATACGCAGACCGCAACGGACGTCAAATAAAAAAGCCCCGGCGCCAGGCCGGGGCTTCTGAATTTCAATCTTCAATCGCTTAGTCGTTCGACATCATCGACAAGAAGAACTGGAAGATGTTCACGAAGTAGATGAAGAAATTCAGCGCGCCGATGTTTGTGGCAACCGCCATTCCACGCTGGTCACCGCCCAGCGAGAAATATGTTTCTTTCAAAGACTGCGTGTTCCAGGCGACCAGGATCGCTGAGAACAGAGCGAACGCGCCAGAGATCAGCAACTGCATTGGGCTGCCAACTTCAAAGAATGGCACGCTTGGGAAGATCATTGGCAGCACTGCGAACAGCATACCGATGATGAAAGCGCCCCAGAGGCCCATAATCGCAAAGGTCCCGATCGGGCCGAGGTCCCGCTTGGTCGTATAACCAAACAGCGACAGACCCGCGAACGTCGCAGACGTCGCCAGGAAGGCTTTGGTAATGACGAAATGCGTCATGCCGCCCATGTTGAGATTGGCCATCAAGAAATAGACGCCCATAGACAGACCGAGCGCAACAACGATGCCCCAATACAGGATGGCACTGCCGGTTGGGCTTGGATTGCGCATCATAACCATTGAGCCCAGGATCAGGGCGACGGGCGCAAACATCACGATGTAGACCATTGGAGCCGTGTAAACCGCAGCACTGATCGGTGCGACAGATCCGGCGACATAGGCGATGATGCCCGACACTGCGATGCCCAGGGCGAGTTTGTTGTAAACGCCCAACATAAACGAGCGTAAGCCCTCGTTGACGCTGGCATCCATCGTCCGGCCGCGGGCGATAGATTGATTAAAATCGTTCATGTCTTCCTCTTTCAAAAGGCCCGCGCACGAGCGCACGGATTGCCTATAGTATGTGGTCATTTTTATCGCTTTTCAAGAAAAACCGGGCTGGTCACGGTAAGATTCGGCTTCTATCGTTTTTCCAGATCAGAATTAGAGGAAACACCTATGGCGATTGAGCGACGACAGCTCGGACAAACAGACTTGATGGTCAGCTCTTGCTGCCTCGGGACAATGACTTGGGGACAGCAGAATACAGAAGACGAAGGCCACGCCCAAATGGACTATGCGCTGGAGCGCGGCGTCGACTTTTGGGACACGGCTGAAATGTACTCGGTTCCGCCCTCTGCTGAGACGCAAGGATCAACCGAACGCATCATCGGCACCTGGTTCCAAAAAACCGGTCGACGCCAAGATGTGATCCTCGCCACGAAGGTTGCGGGCCTGTCGAAAATGCTCTGGACCCGCGACGCGGAGGTGAGCTGGACGCGCCACACCAAAGACCAGATCGATGAGGCCGTAGAGAAAAGCCTCAAGCGGCTGCAGACAGACTATATCGATCTCTACCAATTGCACTGGCCAGATCGCCCGATCGGCCTGTTTGGCACCAAAATGGACGCAAAAGCCTATGGCTATTCGTATGAACCTTTTGAAGAGATCCTGGGGCACCTGGACGCTCATGTGAAAGCGGGCAGAATTCGTCATATCGGCGTATCGAATGAGACCCCCTTCGGCGTTATGCGGTTCATGGCGGAAAGCAATACTCGCGGTCTCCCGCGCATGGCCTCGATCCAAAACGCCTATAATCTCGTCAATCGTACGTTTGAAGATGGTGGTCTGGAAGAAGCTTGCGTCCGCGAACAGGTCAGCTTGCTCGCTTATTCGCCGCTCGCGCAGGGCTATCTGACCGGCAAGTATCGCAATGGCGCTGTTCCAGACGGGTCGCGCAAAAAGCTGTTCGAACGGCTGCAACGCTATGAAAGCCCTCAAGGTCTATCGGCAATCGAGTCTTATCTCGTACTCGCCGAGAAACATGGCCTGGATCCGACACAGCTCGCGCTGAAGTTTTGCGATAGCCGCGCGTTTATGGGGTCCACGATCATTGGAGCCACGACGATGGATCAGCTCAAAATCTGTATCGACGCGTTCGATCTGACTTGGACCGATGAGCTAGAAACAGAGGTAAATGCGCTCCACGCGATTCAGCCCTCGCCGTGTCCTTAACCAAAGATCACCTTGCGGGGGTTTGACTTTGACAACCGGTGGAGGCAAATTCCGGATGGCTGCAAAGATCGTTACAGATCGCAGCGAAACAAAGGGGAACTTCAATGGCTGACGCCTCAAAGTACGAAGACAACATAAAAAAATACGCCAAGGGTTATAACCAAGCCGCGGCTGAGAAGATTGTGGGACATCTCGGCATTGCGCTGCGCAACCGAGACAGCTCGCTGGTCTCTTGCTCAGACGATACAGAGCTTGGCCGAGTGCGTGAAAAATGGTGCCGCGGCAAACTCGCCCTGGCCCATACGAATGATGAGCTTGACGGTGCAATCGGATCTGTTTGCGAGACGCTGAAGCCTGAGGGCGGAAACAAGTCTCGTGTGACCTTCTACTACCTGCTGGCCGAGCATTTCGGCAAGCTGGACGATCTTGCAAGCTAAGCGCGCGAGATTATCTAAGTGTTGGAAGCCCGGCCAATTGGTCGGGCTTCTTGCTTTGACTTAAGCTAATACCCTAACCCGCCTAACCCACCAACGAGATTACCTTATGCATCGCCTCTTTGCGGCTTTACCCGTCCCAGATGATCTTGCTGATCGGCTTGAGCCCCTCAGCGTGGACATTCATGGCGCGCGCTGGCGCAGACGACATCATTACCATGTGACGCTCTGCTTTTATGGCCAGGTCGATGGTGAGGTTGCGAACGAGCTCGCGGATGCGCTGGACCAAATTCAAGCGCCCTCCATTGAACTCGAAATCGCTGGGGTTGGCTGGTTCGGGCGCCGCGAACCGCGCGCGCTCTATGCCCGGATCGCTTCTTCACCAGCGCTTGAAGATTTAGCCAATGACTGCCGTAAACTGGCCCGGCAGTTTCGGATCAAGCTCGGCCAGGACCCGTTCGCGCCGCACATCACGGTCGCCTATTGCAATCAATCGCCGCTTGAGGCGGTGCGCGCCTGGAGTGAAGATTTTCAGATTCTGAAAAGTGACCCCGTTCTGGTCGACCAGTTCCATCTTTATGAAAGCTTCACGGGACATGGACGCCAAAGCCAATATGTTGCGCAAGCAGATTACAATTTAGGGACGATCTCCTGACCTTATGTGTCAGGAGCCTGAGTTGACGACACCCGCTAAACGCGAAACAAGATTTTATGGCACAACCAGAGCATCAACGCGTTTCCTCCCACACTCTCTTGCAGCGCTTTCGTGCCGTGAGAGAGCAATCTCTCGCCTTGACCCAATCGCTCAGTGACGCGGATGCAACCGCGCAATCGATGGAAGATGCGAGCCCGGCTAAATGGCACCTGGCGCATACAAGCTGGTTCTTCGAAGAGTTTATGCTGGCGCCGATTTATGGCGACCAAGTTCGCTACCACCCGCGCTTCAGCTTTTTGTTTAACTCTTATTATGACGCCGTCGGCGACCGGCATGCGAGGCCTATGCGCGGATTGCTGACCCGCCCGTCACTGGACGAAGTTCGCGCCTATCGCGCGCATGTCGATGCCAAGATGACGGAGCTCATCAGCACTCGGCCCGAGGCGTGCGACTTGCTCCCGCTCGGCCTGTCTCACGAACAGCAGCACCAGGAATTATTGCTCACCGACATTCTCCACCTGTTTGCGCAAAACCCGCTACAACCGGCGCTGAAGCCCGACGTGAACCTTCAGACGGCAAACCTCGAAGCCGCCCCTCTTCAGTGGGACCGGTTCGAAGGCGGCGTGGTGGAAATCGGCCATGACGGCGATGATTTCGCCTTTGATTGCGAGACACCGAGACATGACGTGATCGTGCGTCCGTTCGAACTCGCTTCAAGAGCCGTGACCAATCGCGAATGGCTCGGTGTCTCGCAATCAAAGGCGAAATCATCGCCGTCATGGCCGATTTCCACCACGCCGCCTTCGAACCGGTCCC
>JBCBGJ010000195.1:0-5136 GCA_038526925.1 Pseudomonadota bacterium | reverse complement strand
CGCAACGCGCTGTTGCTCGCCGCCCGACATCTGACCAGGCTGGTGCTTTAATCGTTCAGACAAGCCCATTTCCGCGAGCAATATGTCGGCCTTTTCACGAGCCTTTCGGCGTGTCATCCCGCCTACCATAAGGGGCATCGCCACATTATCGCGGGCGTTGAACTCAGGAAGCAAATGATGGAACTGATAAACGAAACCAAGCTTCTCACGGCGTAGGCGCGTGCGCCCAGCATCATTGAGCGCCATGCAGTTTTCGCCCTCAAGATAGACCTCGCCACCTTCCGGCTTCTCGAGCAGGCCCGCAGTGTGCAACAAAGTCGATTTACCCGAGCCGGATGGTCCGATTAGGCCGACAAGCGCACCCTGATTGAGCGTTAGGTCAGCGCCTTCTAACACGCTGAGGACCCCACCTTCAGACTTGTACTGGCGGACCACGCCGCGAAGTTCGAGCACCGCTGTCATTACTCAAACCTCAGAGCGTCTACCGGGTCCAGGCGCGCTGCCGCCCAAGCCGGCCAAATTGTCACCAGCATCGACATTGCCATCGCCCACAATGTAACAAAGGTCACTTCAGCCCAGTTCAAAACTGCGGGTAATCCGTCCAGTCCATACACAGTCGGTGGAAACAGATCGCGCTGAAGTACAAAGCCGATCCCGTCGATGATCGTATTGATATTCATCACCATGATCACCCCAAGGACCGCTCCGATAAGTGCACCGGTTAATCCGAGCAATGCCCCGATCATCAAAAACACTCGCATAACCGACCCGCGGGTGGTTCCGACAGTCCGCAAAATGGCGATATCGCTCGTCTTGTTCTTTACCAGCATCACGACGCCTGTGATGATATTCAGCGACGTGATCACAATCAGGATCAACATGATGATCATCATCATGGATCGCTCCGTATTCAGCGCGTTGAAATAGGCTTCGCGTTGAACCTTCCAGCTTTGTGTCGGGAACTGATAGTTGATCGCGCGCTGAACGGCGGCTTCAGCCGGATCCGTTGTCATCGCATCCGGAATGCGCAGGTCCAGTTTGTCATAGACGCCATTGCGACCAAAGAAGAGCTGCGCCTGCTCGACCGGCATCAAAATATAGAGTTGATCGAGTTCAACGCTGCCCGTTTGAAAGAACTGGCCTACCGTATAGGTCTTCCGGCGCGGCGTGACGCCAAAGGGACCCTGAATGCCATTCGGCGCGATGAGAGTGAGCTTGTCTCCGGGAAAAAGACCAAGGTCAGCGGCCAAAAATCGGCCGACCATGATGACGTCGCCGCCATTTTTCCCTTCGCCAAACCCGAACGCGCGGGCAGCCTCTGCGCCCCCCTCTAGGAACGGCAAATTGTCTAAATCTTCAACGCGAACGCCGCGAACGATTGCACCACTCTGCCGCCGATCCGTTGTCGCAAGAACTTGCTGCTCAATGATCGGCATTGCTTGGTCGACTTCCGGTAGAGCTTCGATCTCGAGCACCAGTTGATCCACATTCGCTTGAGGTTCGTCTTGAGTATAGACGAAAACATGCCCCTGCCCGCCAAGCATCGCGTCCAGCAAAGTCGCGCGGAACCCGCTCATTACTGACATGATGACGATCAAAGCCATCACCGCCAGCAGAATTCCAACAAACGAAACAATTGAAACGACGGAAACGCCGCCATTTGCCCGTGTCGCCCGCAAGTACCGCCAGGCGAGTGTGCGTTCAACTTGTCCAAAAGGAGTGGCACGGCTCATGTTTCGATCACTAGGTCCAGATTATGAAGAAAACATGGTCGGGTCTCATCCACAGATCTTGTTGATCGCAGACTCCAGAGAAAGGTCTTCCTTTTCTCCCGTGGCACGTCGTTTGAGTTCAACCGTTCCGCTTTTGACGCCGCGCGGCCCGACAGTAATCTGCCAAGGCAGGCCGATCAGTTCCATGCGGGCAAATTTCGGCCCAGCGCGATCAGACGTTTCATCGTAAAGTGGGTCCTTGCCAGCCGCAAGAAGCTTTGCGTAGGCTTCATCCGCGACGCCCGCGACATCCTCTGCATCTGGCTTCATGGAGATAATGCCTGCGCCAAATGGCGCGACTTCATCGGGCCAAATGATGCCATTCTCATCATGGCTTGCTTCAATAATAGCGCCGACGCAGCGCGAGACGCCGATCCCGTAAGATCCGCCATGGATGGTGACGAGATCGCCGTCTTTGGTCTGGACTTCAGCCTTCATGGGATCCGCATACTTGGTTCCAAAGTAGAAGATATGACCGACTTCAATGCCGCGCGCTTTGACTTGGCGATCTTCAGGGATCGCCGCAAAAGCCGCTTCGTCGTGCTTTTCGTCGGTTGCAGCATAGAACTGCGTCCGCTTGGTCATTTCCGCATTGAGCGCCTCTAGATCGCTGAAATCAAAATCTGAGCCTGGCGCTGGGACATCCAGCACGGACTTATCGCAATAGACTTCGCTTTCACCGCTATCGGCAAGGATCAGAAATTCATGGCTGAGATCGCCGCCAATCGGGCCAGGATCGGCTTGCATCGGGATGGCGGTTATGCCCATCCGCGCGAATGTGTTCAGGTACGCCGCAAACATCTTTTGATACGAAATCCGCGCCGCTTCTTCAGACAGATCGAAACTGTAGGCGTCTTTCATCAAAAACTCGCGTCCGCGCATGATGCCGAATCGCGGACGGATTTCGTCCCGAAACTTCCATTGCTGGTGATAGAGATTGATCGGCAGGGCCTTGTAGCTCTTCACGAAAGACCGGAAGATGTCTGTGATCATCTCTTCATTGGTGGGACCGTAAAGCATGTCGCGCTCATGACGATCCGTGATACGGAGCATTTCCGCACCATAATCATCATAACGCCCTGACTCACGCCATAGATCGGCTTGCTGAAGCGTCGGCATCAGCATTTCAATCGCGCCAGCCCGGTCCATTTCTTCGCGAACGATCTGTTCGATTTTTTTCAAAACGCGAAAGCCCAGAGGTAGCCAGGAGTAGATGCCGGCGCCGTTCTGGCGCACCATTCCGGTTCGAAGCATCAGTTTGTGGCTGGCAATAGTTGCGTCAGCAGGGACGTCTTTTGAGACGGGAATGAAATATTGAGAAAGGCGCATTTCGGATAACTTTTTATGCGATTTGAAACAGTTGGCTTCTGTTATGCTGACCTGATCAGCTTGGCTAGAGACAATCGGCTGTGCTTGACGTCTCGGCGAATGCGGGCATGGCTAGGGACATGCTGTTGTGGGACATTACTTTTCGATTTGCGACGATGACCATCCTTTTGATCATCGCTGGGCTATCACTGCGGGATGCGCGACATTTGCTTCAAGGTCGGCTCGCCGCTGTTCTATGCATCAGCCTCGCAGCGATGCTGGCGCACACGCTGCCGGCCGGTTTAGAACGCCCATTTGCATGGCAGGCTACTGCCTGGGCGTTACACACGCTCAATATCACGATGCTTTGGCTGTTTGGCCTATCTCTGATTGTCGATGGATTCAGACTAAAACCCATCCATTGGGGCACAGTCATCGCGCACGTTGTCATTCTAGGCGTCTTACAAATTTCACTTATGACGGACGCACCACTTCCCGAATTTGAGTTGGTCATCGTAAATCGCGCCATCCAACTTGGCGTACTGGCTCATCTATTTTGGACGTCGATCAAAGGGTATCGTGACGATCTGGTTGAGCAAAGACGACAGACTCGCGTTTGGTTCATGATCGCTGGCTCGTTCGCCGCAATCATTATTGTCGGCGGCGAAACTGCACAATATTTCGTCAGCGGCGCGGCGCCTGATCCGGAATGGTTCAAGATCGCGCGCGTACTAATAATATTTCCGGTCACAGTTTACGCGGCGCATTTATTTCTTCGATTGCAGCCTGAACAGTTCATGTTTGAGTCCGTCCAACCTAGCGTCGCGCTCGAACCCGCCGTCGCCCCAAAAGATCACGCGACCCATTCGCGGCTCGTGTCTGCGATGGAAGAGGAGCTCTTGTACCGTGAACATGGTCTCGGGATCGGTGACCTTGCCTCAAAACTGAACGTTCCTGAGCATCAACTCCGAGCGCTCATAAATAAAGGACTCGGCTATCGAAACTTCGCGTCCTTCCTAAACCAATACCGCCTCGCCGAGGCCAAAACCGCCCTTGCTGACCCGGAACAGGCGCGCACACCGATCCTCACAATCGCAATGGATGTTGGCTATGCCTCGCTCGCGACATTCAATCGCGCCTTCAAATCTGAAGAAGGTGTAACGCCAAGCACGTACCGCACTGAAGCCCTCGAAGCGGCTGTGCAATCTTAAAAAACTGTCCTCAATTTTGAAATTGTGCGTGCATTTTCGCGGCTGCGGAGCGTTTTTGCGGTGGCCATGATTGGTTGGTTTCATCGACAGACGAGGAGACACAAAAATGGACCTGCTACCCTTCTTCACCGAATATCTTGGCCCGCGCATACTTGGCGGCATTCAGTTTGAATCGACCCGATACGCGATGGGCACGCTCGTCACGTTCTTTGTCCTTTGGGTCGTGCTCCACCGCTTCTTGGAAACCCGTAAAATCCGCAAGCCCACGCCGCGAGCGAAGCAGATCCAGATGGAACTGAAGCACTCATTCAAAACAGTTTGCGTCTTTGTGGCGATGGACATCTTTATCTTCGAAGCAGCAGATCTCGGGATCTTCCAGAAGTATGACGATTTCGCGGAGTACGGAATGCTCTGGTTCTGGATCTCAATTCCGCTCCTCATCATTCTCCATGACGCCTACTTCTATTGGACCCATCGCGCGATGCACACCGCAAAGCTCTATAAGCGCACGCATATGCAGCACCATCGCTCACACAATCCAACGCCCTTCACGGCCTATAATTTCGCCGCCGCCGAAGCCGTCATTGAATACATGTATGTGCCGATCGCGTTGATGCTGATCCCAACACACAGCCTCGCGCTGTACATCGTTCTGGCGGTGATGATCTTTAAAAACGCGATCGCGCATAGCGGATATGAAGTCTTCCCGCGCAGCTGGGCTCGGTTGCCTGTTCTTGGATGGCTTACGACCGTCACGCACCACGACATGCACCACGAGCGTGGCACCGGGAATTTCGGCTTCGGCGGCGGCGAAATTATAGGCCGTGAAGGGCGTTGGATTGTGT
>JBCBGJ010000194.1:0-5158 GCA_038526925.1 Pseudomonadota bacterium | reverse complement strand
CAAATTCCGAGCGGTTAAGAGTAGTTGAGGCTGTAAAGCCGATCACGTCACGTTGACCAAACCATGGTGGATTTGCGACGCCGCCATAAGACACGTCCAGCGTGACGGGCTTTGTGACGCCAAGAAACGTCAAATCGCCAGTGACGGTGCCTTCGAATTCCCCGGATTGCTCAACCGCTGTTGAGACGAAGGTAATCGCTGGAAATTCACCTGCATTCAGGAAGCGTGGATCGGTTCCAAGCTCCTCTTCCCATTCGACCTTTTTCGCCGGATCTGGATAGTTGGTGTTGAGCGCAGTTGGGTTGATCGAGACAGAAAGCTGCGAACTGGTTGGTGTTTCTGCGTCAAAGACCAAGTCAGCATCAAAGTCTGTAAAGTTGACCGTGTATCCGGAGATGCCGTTATGCTTCACCGTCCATGTTAGAAAGGCGTGAGTTTTCTCAAGCTCGTAAAGACCTGATGCGACGCCATCGAGGGTTGGCGCAGCTTGTGCGGGAAGGGTTAGGGCCAAGAGACCCGCTGAAACGGCGAGAATTCGCATGGAAAGCTCCTTTGCATATAAATCTTGTACTGCGCCAAAACGTAGCGTGGGATTTCCTATTGGCTAGTCGCAATATATGGAGACGGGGATTATAACTCTTATGCCGGAGCCGCATGATCAATGACCTACACAGCACCAGCTACAGATATCGCCTTTGCTCTGACCCATTTGGCGGGCTTGTCTAAATTCGAAGGTCACCCCGAATTCGAGAACTATGACGCGGATCTGATCGAACCGATTCTCGACGAAGCTGGAAAGCTGGCTCGGGATGTTCTGGCCCCATTGAACCAGGTTGGAGACAAGGCGGGTGCGCAACTGACGTCAGCGGGCGTAACCTCGGCGCCGGGTTTCGCAGAGGCTTATGCCGCGTTCCGAGATGGTGGCTGGATGGGGCTTTCGGCGCCAGAAGAGTGGGGCGGGCAGGGCCTGCCGAAAGTGCTGGGTCTTGCGGTGATGGAAATGTTCCACGGCGCAAACATGGCGTTTGCGCTGTGCCCAATGCTGAGTTTTGGGGCAATTGAGGCCCTTCTTGCTCACGGGACCGATGATCAAAAAGCGATGTACCTGCCCAAATTGGTCAGTGCGGAATGGACCGGGACGATGAACCTGACAGAGCCGCAAGCGGGCTCCGATGTCGGGGCGCTTAAAACCAAAGCGGTTCCAAATGGCGACGGCTCTTACGCAATATCCGGGCAGAAGATTTACATCACCTGGGGCGACCACGATGTCGCTGAGAACATTATTCATTTGGTCTTGGCGCGCTTGCCGGATGCCCCTGAGGGGTCTCGCGGCGTATCGCTTTTCATCGTTCCCAAGCGGATCGTGAATGATGATGGAAGCCTGGGCGAAGAGAACGGGGTCAAATGTATTGGTTTGGAAGAGAAAGTCGGCATCCACGCCTCTCCAACCTGCGTCATGGAATATGATGGCGCCCGCGGCTGGCTGATCGGCGAGGAAAATAAGGGCCTCGCTTGCATGTTCACAATGATGAACTCTGCTCGTTTGAACGTCGGACTCGAAGGTGTTGGGGTTGGCGAAGCGGCGTGGCAGACGGCTTTTGAATACGCTCAGGAACGCAAGCAAGGCAAAGTCGCTGGCGTATCGGGCGCTGCCCCCATCCTCCACCACGCTGATGTAAGACGTATGCTGACCACGATGCGGGCGAAAGTTATGGCCGCGCGCGCGATATGTTACGCGACCGGGGTCGCAGCAGACCTCGCTGAAACTGGACAGACGGCCGAAGAGCGCGAAGAAGCGCGCTTACGAGAAGAGTTGCTAACCCCAATCGCCAAAGCTTGGTCAACCGATATGGGAGTCGAAGTGGCGTCGCTCGGTGTGCAAGTCCATGGCGGCATGGGCTTCATGAATGAGACGCTGGCGGCGCAATTGTACAGAGATGCTCGTATCGCGCCAATCTACGAAGGCACGAACGGCATTCAGGCGATCGACCTCGTCGGACGTAAGCTTTCCATGGCAGATGGCGCGGCGATGGCGGCCATGCTGACGGAAATCGATCAGACTGCACGCGAAGCGCGCGAAACCAATGATCCAAACCTTGTACAAGTCGCGGATCGGTTGAGCGAAGCCAATAGCGCCCTCAAAGACGCCACGGCGTGGATGACACGAATGATGGCCGAAGACCGAGACGTCGCACTAGCGGGCGCAACGGCTTATTTGGCTCTCGCAGGAGACGTGATTGGCGGTCATTTCCTAACCAAAGGCGCCGTCGGCGCGCGCGGCGAAGGCGGTCAAATCCGCGGGCGTATGACCGCGCTTGCAGGCTTCTTTGCGGAAACGTCGCTGGCCGGGGCGCCAGGAGCCGTGGCGAGTATCACGCATGGCGGGCAAGCCATGTTGGCTGAGAGCGAAGCTCTATTTGGGATCGGCTAGCCGCTCGCCAATTCGCACCGCTATTCAGAGCCTTCCTTTTCTAGCACGTGCATCTCGAGCCACTCGATCTGTAGATCATAATATCCGCCGCTCTTCTGCCGCGAGACCATTGTCAGCATCTCTTGAAGGCTACCGGTTTCGGCAATGTTGAGATTGTGATCAGCGTCTGGATAGGTCTTCGTGGTGAGCGAAGCGTTAGGATTCTGACCGATTGTTTCCTCATAGAGGGCCAGCGTTTTGCGCCAATCCACGTTTAGGTCTTTTTCCCCGAACAGCGCCAAAACGTCTGCGTCGACCGCTCTGAGCGTTTGCTGAAATTCTGGCACGTAAATGTAGGAACAAAACGTATCGTCGATCCCGTCGCACGTGCCGTTGGCGCAAACCGTCTGCTGCGCTTCATATTGCGCGCGCGTTTGCCAGGGCCCGCGCATCTGCAGAAAATAAGCGTTGGCTCTGAGGGCCTGTGTTGCTTCCAAATACGCATCGTAAGACGCGCCGGTGCGTTGCAGCGCGCAGCCTTCCTGCCATTCCGCAGATAGATTTTCGGCTTGTTCGAGCGACCCGCCCTCGTGCGGGAGGTTTGACAGAAGTAAGTAAGGAAAATTGTCTTCGCCGACGACGCCGCTGACCGAGATCCAAAAAGATAGGTCAGGGTCTTGTTGTATTGCAAGCGGCGCGATCCAGCCCGCCCGGCTGATGCCCCATATTCCGATCTTAGCGCTGCCCGGGGCGTTCATGGCGCGCAACGCATTTGCGGCATCAACGACTTCTTGCGCACTGTCATAGACTGACTGGTTTATGTCGAAGTTTCCTTCGCTTCTGCCTTGCCCTGGTTTGTCCCAAACGGCAGACGCAATACCGATCTCTCCGAAGCGTCGTCGTAAATCTCCGAAAGATCCATTGGCGTGAATATCGGTGCCACCATACCCATGAACAAACAGGATTAGCGCTTTTGCAGGGCGGTTGCTCGGCGTATCGAAAACGCCGGACAGCTCGAGACCATTTGATTGAAAGGTGAAGTCAGTGGTTTCGCCAGACTGAAAGAAGCTCGCAGGTTCATTCGCGTTGTTCGGCCCAGCGCAGGCGATCAGGCTGAAGGACAGCAAAACGGCTGCATATACTTTCGCGAGTTTCATAGCGAGCAACCTCCGTCGTCATTGTACGACTTGCATCTATCCTGACTGCTCTCGGCTCCAACGTTTAATTTTCGTCGTAATGTCAGGTCTGAGGCGCTCCTGCGGGTTTTCCTTCGCGGTGCCAAGATACATAAACCCGGCCACACGCTCATGTTCGTTTAGACCGAGCAGCGCATTAATCCCATCGCTGAACGCAATCCACTCGGTCAGCCAGCACCCGGCCCAGCCGCTGGCATTCGCAGTGAGCAGCAAATTGTGACAAACCGCGCCGCAAGATAGCTCTTGCTCCCAGACCGGCGTTTTATGGGTTACGTCTGGCGATGAAATAACGGCAATCACGACAGGCGCGCGTGTAAAATATCCAGACGTGTCAGCAAGCATCGTCTCGGTCGCTTCCGGATTTTCTTGTTTTTGGATCTCGACCGCGCGCTGATTAAAGTCCGCTCTGGATTGGCCTTCAAAGACCAAAAATCGCCAAGGTGCCAGTCTTCGGTGATCCGGTACCCGGGCTGCTACCGTAAGAAGAGTATCCAATGCTTCTGGGTCTGGTCCCGGTGCGATGAGTCCGCGTTTACTGGTCGATCGTCTGAGGGCGATCAGTTTTCGCGCTTCAGCGCTGGCTCTGGCAGGAAGCATGGAAGACCCAAGCGGCGGGGCAGGCGGGAATATAGACGTCATACTTCGCACTTAGGGGCTCCCGGAGAAAACGCCAGAGAGATTATTTTAGTGAACGGTGTTTACTTTCTGAACGCGCGTACTATCTCTCGGTCAAAGGGTCCTTAAGATGACTGCAACTGTTTCCTCCCCAGCCGAACGGCGGCGCAACAAAATCCGTGCTCGCATACTCTCTGCGGCAGAACGGGTATTTGCGCGCGAAGGCGTTGACGGCCTCTCCATCCGGCGATTGGCTGAGAACATCGATTACTCACCCGCGGCGATTTACAAATACTTCAAGTCAAAAGACGAGTTGATCGACGAACTCAAAGAGAGCTTTTTCGAGCTAATTCTAGAGAGCGTGCATAAGATCGCAGACACATCTACGCCGTTCGATGAACGCGCTCGTGACTGTGTTGCGACCTATGTCAGGATCGCGGTTGAGAAGCCCTATCATTATGCCGCAGCATTCGCGGGTGAAGCCGCCGCCGATGGTCCCGCACCCGTCGATGGCGAGCCAGGCTTCGAGCTCTCAAAAAAAGGCCAGGCCTTCAACGTGCTCCGTGGAATGATCGCAGAAGGCGTCGAAATTGGGGCCTTCCGATCAAAAATCGACCCTTCGCTCGCGGCGAAATCTGTCTGGGCGTCGATGCATGGTCTGACCATGATGATCGTCCACATCCCAAGTTTTCCAGCCCTAAAGGCTGATCAGGCGATCATGTCGCGTGAAAATTTCATTTTGTT
This sequence comes from Pseudomonadota bacterium, assembly GCA_038526925.1. Classification (GTDB taxonomy): domain Bacteria; phylum Pseudomonadota; class Alphaproteobacteria; order Caulobacterales; family Hyphomonadaceae; genus Henriciella. The sequence continues at coordinate 193 of JBCBGJ010000194.1, read as the reverse complement.
CCACGCTGATCAGGTGATCCGTGGATTGGAGATGCATCATGAGTGAACACATGCAAGATTATGAAATGACAGAAAAGCAAGTCCGTCCAACGTTTGGCAAAGGTCTCGTTTTCTTGGCCGTGAGACCAATTCTCGCTTCGAGCACGTCGGTTTCGACCAGCTCAAACAATGGCTGTCCTGGATTTGCAATCGC
>JBCBGJ010000193.1:0-5193 GCA_038526925.1 Pseudomonadota bacterium | reverse complement strand
GTTCGACCGTTTCGACTTCGGAGAGATTTGGTGGCGATCTTAGCGCGTCCGATCAATGAGCAAATCCAAGAAGTGGAAAATCACTTCGATCACGTTTGGATATCGCAATCCAAAAGTCGTTTGAGGATTGATTGGATGCCTGTGATCGAAGGCAAGCCCTTCATAGTGAAAATCACTGTGTCACTCGACGGCTCCGCACCACGTGCTACGAAATTCGGACAGCGTGCAGTACGGTGCGAGGTTTTCTTCCCTGAGCTCTGTTTGTTGACAGACTTCGAGTATTACCACTTGCCGCACGTATGGCTGCCCGAAGTTTTGGATGTGATGGAGCGGTTTGAGTATTGGCGGGACTATGGTGAGCAAGCGCCGCTGATCAGTCGCGGCACCATGATGATTTGCGCTTACGGACGAAACTATATTCGCGAGAACGGCATCGATTTTTTCGAGATAATGAAGCTGGTTGCGAGCTATTTGACGATGTTTGAATACTGGCGTCTTGGGTTTGGTTGGCATGGAGGAGGTGATGAACATCAACGCAACAGGGAAAAAGAATCTGTCGTCAGAAAGGCGCTCATCCGGCACCATCTTTCAACAACGAGTGCAGCAGCCCTGGAAACAGGATCAGGTATTTAAAATCCTTTGCATCGATGGCGGGGGTATCAAGGGGATGCTCCCGGCAAAAATTCTGGCGCTCATAGAACAAAATTTGATTGGTGGCGAAAGCATCGCAAACTATGTCGACATGATTTGCGGGACTTCAACTGGCGGCATCATTGGATTGGGCTTAGGGCTCGAGATAGATGCACCAAAAATTTTGCGTCTCTATGAAGACCATGGCGCAGAAATATTTCCTAAGACCTGGAGAAAAGGGGTGCTTTCCGCCAAACATGCGCGTGAACCTTTGGACGCACACTTAGCAGACACTTTTGGGGACGCTTTACTCGGCGATTGCAAACCACGCATGGTGATACCGAGTTTCGATCACCTTATCGAACCGAGCATCTTCAAAACAGACCACCACCCAGACTATAAACGCGACTGGGAACATCGCGCCGCACATATCGCAGCCTCTACATCGGCTGCACCCGTTTATCTCGGCGCTCACTTCAACGCAGATAGGATTCAGTGGGACGGCGGCTTGTTTGCCAATCACCCTTTGATGAACGGACTGGTCGATGCGCTCGCCTGTTATGACTTAGCTCGGACGAACGTGCGCGTGTTGTCGATCGGTTGCGGCAAGGCGCTTGGCAAGGTTGAGCGCGAGCCAGAAAAAATGGCTGACGCTGGTTTTGCTGACTGGGCATTCCAAATTGCGCCGACAGCTTCGGCTCTTCAACTGCATGACTCGCTTGGGCAGGCAGGTCTCTTAATCGGACGACATAACATCACCCGTATCAATCCGGAGCTTTCGGTTTCGATTGATTTAGACGATACGAAAGTAGCCAAATCATTGTTGCCAGAGTTGGCAGAGCAGGAATTTAAAGCCTATCGCGAAGAACTAGACGACTTTTTTAGCGCAAAGACGCATCAACGAGAAAAGCATTATTCGTCATGAGGACGTATTCCACCTCGCTTTTTTAACGTCTTCTTTTGCGCGCGTTTCAGAAATTGCGAGCGGCCTTTCTGGGGCGAAATTGGGCCGCTCATTCGCTGTCTTATGTGACAAGATCGATAACAAAAGCACAGCGCTTGTTGTTGTCTCGTCGCAGAGAATACAAGTCGCTATCTCCGTTAGATCAACGCAATTTTCTTCAAGCAACAATCATCAATCTTCCGCATTAAGGACGACGTTGGCTTGATAGGCAAAAGCTCGGCCATCTGTGACGACGATGCGTTCAAACCCCAAGATCGCAGCCATATTGTAAATATCCATCTCTTGGCTAATACCCATTTCCGTGACCGCTGGCGCAAATCGAAGGACCGACGTCATGCGTGCGAGCATTGCCTTTGCGATATAGGGTGTAGGCCTCCCGTCTCGCCCCAAAGGCATGAACAGCAAGGTTTTGTTTTCAGTCCCAACCGCTTGAACGACAATCGCAATATCTCTTTCGGAGGTGGTTGAAGCGCGATTGATCTGATCTACGAAAAATTGACGCTCCTGGGGCCCTGCGCCGAGAATAGGGCCAAATCTGATTTCCGGTTGATCGGATACCGTCACTTTAGGGTAGTAGAGGCCCTCTCCTGTTGCAGCATCCGCTTCGATAAGCGCGTCCGCACTGACGAAATTCGTCTCGCTTGCAACCGGTGATGTTTCACAGGCCGAAACAAGCCCAGTGGCAAGCAAACAGATGGCGATCATTTTGCCAAAAGGCGATTTATAAATCATGGAAATGTAATCCTATTCAGAGGTAACGAGTTTACATGGAATGGCTTGGTAAGATCGTTCTTCTTCAATCATACACGTGCCGGATCAAGCTTTGCCACGGGCATAGATTTCGGCGCCCCAATCGCGAGGCAGGCCGGGACCAAGACCAAAATCAAGAAGCTAGAAAATACAATTCCGAAGGCGATACTGAGCGCCATCGGGATGAGGAATTGAGCCTGAATACTGGTTTCTGCAATCATTGGGACGAGCCCAATAAACGTGGTCAAGGTGGTGATCAGAATTGGGCGAAAGCGTCGGCGAACGGATTCCACGATATTGTTCAGCCGATCGCCGCCTTTGCTCTCTAACGTGTTGAAATAGTCGATCAAAACGATGCTGTCATTGATGATCACACCGGATAAGGCGACGACTCCAAAAAGCGACAGAAACGAGAGGTCATACCCCAGCAACATATGGCCAAAAATTGCTCCAACCAAACCGAACGGAATGATCGCCATTATGACCAAGGGTTGCACGTAGGATTTTAGGACACTTGCGATGAGCGCGTAGATGAGAAGGATCGCGATCAGGAAGTTTCTAAGCAGACCGCCCATTTCTTCAGCTTGGCTTCGCGCTTGGCCTTCTGAGGAGGCTCGAAGGCCTGGAAAATCGTTTTGGATCGCTTGTAACAATTCGTCTTGGATGAGGGCGGTAACGGCGTTGGGCGTCGTGACCGCTTCATCGACATCCGCTTCAATCGAGATCACGCGTTGGCCATCAACACGATCAATCGTGACGAAGCTTCGCGTTTCCTCAATGCTCGCGACTGTGCTGAGCGCAACCTCTTCACCGCTGGCGAGCGGGATACGCAAACGGGCAAGATCGGCTAGGCTCCGGCGCTCTGACTCAGGAAACCGGATAAACACCTCAATCTCTTCCCCGTCTCTTTGGAAGCGTTGAACTTCCTCACCAAAGTAAGAGCGGCGAATGCTGCGGGCCAGATCATCCACGGTCAGCCCCGCGGCGGCGCCTGCGGATGTTAAGCTAAAACCTATTTGCCGTTTGCCCGGTTGCGCTGTGGATTCGATTTCCCCAACGCCCGCAATGTCGGCCATTTGTGTCGCGAGCCGCGCACTTGCCGTCAGCAAAACATCTTCATCTGGATGCGAGAGATTGAAGCTAACATCTGCGCCGCCGGATAGACCTGACGACTCAAACGTCAACGATTTAACCCCCGAGATCGGCCCGACGGCGTCGCGCCATCGACGTTCAATTTCGGCTGAGGTTAGGCCGCGCAGTTCCGCCGGCGCCAGCTCCAGGGTTGCGACCGCCATTTCTGTACGTAGTTCCGTTCCTGCGGCGCCGAACCCGGACGATAATCGACCGCCAACCGTCAAAGACAAAGACCGGTACAGGCCGGAGGCTTCATCACCGACCCCGACCTCAAGCGCATCGACGACGCGCTGCATGGCATTTTCGGTTTGCTCAAACGGTGTCCCTGCCGGCATTTCCAGCGCAACCGTGATTTCGTCACCTTCAACCGTCGGGAAAAAGATGAAACGAATATGACCGCCCGAAACCAGACCAGACACAGCGATAAGCAGCGACAGGGCACTGGCGATAACCACGTAAGGGAACCGCACACTCAAGCGCGCCAGCGGAACGAAAATGGCATCGCGAACCGAATTCATGCCTGATTGAACGATTGATTTGAGCTGGCGCATCGCGCCGGTACTCCACTCGCGTCCATGCGAAAGGTGGTTCGGCAGGATTAAAAACGCTTCAACCAATGAGATTAGCAAGACGCTCAAGACAACGATCGGCACCGGGCGAAGCATTTGCCCAATCAGACCGGTTGACAGCAACAAAGTCGCAAAAGCGAGCATTGAGGTGGTGACCCCGACCAGGACCGGAACGAATACGCCTTGCGCACCTTGGATCGCGGAGCGCACGCCTGGGCCTTTAAGCTCTTGCTGTTCGTGAATGTTCTCGCCGACCACCACGGCATCATCCACGACAATACCGAGCACAACGATGAGGCCGAGCAGAGAGGTCATGTTGATTGTCGTAAATTGACCAAAGAGAATGAAGCCGCCAATGAAAGCTGCGGGGATGCCGATGCTTGTCCAGAATGCCAGTCTGAGGTCGAGCGTGAGTGCCAAGAAAACAAAGACCAGGGCGAGTCCCATAATCGCATTTCGCGCCAGCAAATTTACACGATCGCCGATAATTTCCGTTGTATCGGCAACCCCGAGGACCTCTATCCCAGAAGGGGGCGAATAGGCGTCCATATAATCCGAAACAGCTTGTCGCACGTCAAATGCATCTTCGTCCGCGGCGCGGTCAATTTGCAGAAAGACGGCTGACTTATTATTGTAAGTATTGATCAGCGGCGTTTCGACAAAGCCGTCTTTAATCACGGCAATGTCTCCAAGTCGGACCCGCCGCCCGTCTTCATCGCTCAAGACTATAATGTCGGCAAACGCGGAGGCGTCTCGCGCTTCATTGTCAGCGCGCAGCAATATGTCACCGCCTGAAGACCGGATCGTGCCGAGTGAGAGGTTGAGCGAAGAATTGCGAACGGCCGCAGCGACCTGATCGATCCGCAATCCGTAAGAACTGAGATCATCCTCAGAGACTTCAATTGAGATCTCATAGTCACGAACGCCCTGAAGGGTCACCAAGCTAATCCCATCGGCCGATAACAAGTCCCGGCGAAGTGCCTCGGCCGATTGCTTTAAGCGCTTCTCTGAGACGTTGCCGGTCACGACGAGCCGCATAACTGAGGAAGTTGCGCTGGCCACAGAGACCCGCGGTTGGTTAGCATCTTGGGGCGGAAAATCCGCGAGCGCGTCAATCGCCGATTGCGCCTCCTCTTTCACCGCCTG
>JBCBGJ010000192.1:0-5203 GCA_038526925.1 Pseudomonadota bacterium | reverse complement strand
GGTCGCGCCATAGAGGCAAGTATTGCCGATGATCGTGTTCTCGCCGCTCTGATAAGACGCATCTGCGGGTGGACGCAGTTGGATCGTCGCACCAGACAGGCCTTTGCCGACATAATCGTTCGCGTCACCCACCACGTCCAAGAGCAAGCCTTGGACACTGAAGGCTCCTAGCGATTGTCCCGCACTGCCGGTGAGACGGATATGCAGACGGCCTTCTGGAAGAGCTTTCTCGCCAAACTTTCGGACGATGGCGGAACTTGAGCGCGCACCAATTGTGCGCTGAACGTTTTGCACCTCATAAGTGAGCTGCATCTTCTCGCCGCGCGCAAAGAATGGCTCGCCATCGCGCAGGATCTGAGCGTCTAGCGTGTCTGGCACATCCTCGCGGCGATCCGGCTCATAACTGACTGACTCTGCGGTATCGACCTGCACTAGAAGGGGATTCAAATCCAAATCATCGAGATGCGGCGCGCCGCGCGAGACCTGCGCGAGCAGATCGGTTCGGCCAATCGCCTCATCCAGTGAATTGAGGCCCAGAGACGCCAGGATCCTACGAACATCTTCCGCCACAAAACTCATCAGATTGATGACTTTGTCAGCTGTGCCCGTGAACTTGGCGCGCAGCGACTCGTCCTGCGTACAAACGCCGACCGGACAAGTGTTCGAGTGGCACTGTCGCACCATGATACAGCCCATCGCCACCAAGCTCGCGGTGCCGATGCCATACTCTTCAGCGCCGAGCATCGCCGCAATGACAATATCGCGCCCAGTGCGAAGACCGCCATCGGTCCGCAATGTCACCTTATCGCGAAGATTGTTCAGGCTGAGAACCTGATGCGCTTCTGCGAGGCCCATTTCCCATGGCAAGCCAGCATATTTGATACTGGTCTGCGGAGACGCGCCCGTACCGCCAACGCCGCCGGCAATAAGGATGATGTCCGCTTTCGCTTTCGCGACACCTGCAGCGACCGTCCCAACACCAGATTGAGCGACAAGTTTCACGCAAACCCGGCAATCCGGATTGATCTGCTTCAAATCGTAGATGAGCTGCGCCAAGTCTTCGATCGAATAGATATCGTGATGCGGCGGCGGGCTAATCAGGGTCACACCCGGAGTTGAGTGACGGTTTTTCGCGATGAATTCAGTCACCTTAAAGCCAGGCAGCTGACCGCCTTCGCCGGGCTTGGCGCCCTGCGCGACTTTAATTTCCACCTCGCGGCAATTGTTGAGATATTCAGCGGTGACGCCGAAGCGTCCGGAGGCGACTTGCTTGACCGCGGAGTTCATATTGTCGCCATTTGGCAGAGGACGATAGCGCTCGCGCACCTCGCCGCCTTCACCGGAGACCGACTTCGCGCCGATCCGGTTCATCGCGACGTTCAGCGTGCCATGTGCTTCAGGGCTAAGCGCCCCAAGCGACATGCCAGGCGTCACAAAACGCTTGCGAATCTCATTGACCGATTGCACGCGCTCAAGCGGCTCTTCCGGGCCTGCAGGTTTGAAATCGAGCAGGTCGCGCAGCTGGATTGGCTGGTCGCGCTTTTCGATGACGTCTGTGTACTTTTGGAACAGGCCATAGTCTCCGCGATCGCAGGCCGCTTGCAGCATGTGGATCGAGTTTCCGTCCAAAGCGTGCGGCTCTGAACGCGCACGTAGTCGGTAGAACCCGCCGACGGGAAGCGCGATGACGTCTTCGTCGAACGCTTCTTCATGGCGGGTGACCGCGTTCTCTTCTATCCCGGCAAGACCGAGACCAGAGATCCGGCTGGCAAGACCTGGGAAATAGTCCGCGATCAGGGCGCGAGACAGGCCGAGGGCCTCGAAGTTGTAACCACCGCGATAGGAGGAGATCACAGAAATCCCCATCTTCGACATGATCTTCAAGAGACCCGCCTCAATGGCTTTCTTGAAGTTCAAAACCGCTTGGCCAAGGGTCACATCGCCGAGCAAACCGCGGTCATGGCGATCTGCAATTGCATCCTGAGCAAGATACGCATTCACACAGGTCGCCCCAACGCCGATTAAGACGGCAAAATAGTGCGTGTCGATACATTCAGACGAGCGGACGGTAATGGAACAGAAGCTCCGCAGCCCCTGTGCCACGAGGTGCGAATGCACTGCGCCGGTCGCGAGGATCATTGGGATCGCGACATGTGTGTCGCCTTGGGTTTCGTCGGTCAGAACGATATGTTCGCGACCCGCACGGACGGCGTCTTCAGCCTCTTGGCGAATCCGTGAGAGCGCCCTTTTCAAGGCCTGGCCGTCGCCGGTGGCATCATCCAGCTCGAACGTACAATCGATTTTCTGGACGCCTTTGCCGAGCATTTTAGAGAGCCGCTCATACATGCCCGTCGACAGGACAGGACTGTCGAGCACGAATACATCTTGCTGCGTCTCATCTGTCGTCAGCACGTTGCCAAGGTTTTTGAACCGTGTCTTGAGGCTCATCACACGGTCTTCGCGCAATGGGTCAACCGGCGGGTTCGTCACCTGGCTAAAGTTCTGACGGAAGAAATGTGACAGCGGCCGGAACTGCTCGGACAGAACCGCAACGGGGCTATCATCGCCCATAGAACCAATCGCTTCTTTTCCATTCTCCGCCATCGGCGCGAGGATGAGCTCAAGCGTTTCAAGCGTGAAGCCGGCCACTTTCTGGCGGCGCATCATCATCTCAGTTTCGAACAGACGCGGCTCTGGCCCTGGACCGATTTCCGGATCGAGATCGCGAACGTTCTTGAGCCATTTATCGTATGGGTGCTCTTCGGCGAGCTCGTCCACAATCTCTTCGTGCTCGTAGAATTTTCCGGTTTGCAAATCCGCCGCGATCATACCGCCAGCTTGCACATGGCCGCGGCGAACGACTTCATGCCCCGACAGAGGACACATGCCAGTTTCAGACCCGACGGCGAGAATGCCATCACCCGTCAACGCGTAACGCAGCGGACGCAAACCATTCCGGTCCAACCCAGCAACCGCCCAGCGGCCATCATAAGCGCAGACGGCAGCCGGTCCGTCCCAGGGCTCCATCACGGAGTTGCAATAGGCGTACAGCGCGGCATGCTTCTCTGGCATGATCGACGCACGCTTAGACCAAGCTTCGGGGATTAGAAGCGCTTTTGTCATTGGCGCCGTCCGGCCGGCCTTACAGAGGATCTCAAACACCGCATCCAAAGCGCCGGAGTCGGAGCTACCTTGCGGCGCCACGGGCTTCACGTCATCGACATAGTCGCCGAACGTGCCGGAGACCATTTTGATCTCGTGGCTTTTCATCCAGTTCAAGTTACCGCGTAGCGTATTGATCTCACCATTGTGGGCGAGCATCCGAAACGGCTGAGCCAAGGCCCATTGCGGGAACGTGTTGGTCGAATAACGCTGGTGATAAATCGCGACAGCGGACTCAAAACGCTCATCTTTGAGATCGAGGTAAAAATTGTCGATATCCTCGGCGAGGAACATGCCTTTATAGATCAGCGACTTGTGACTGAGTGAGCAGATGTAAAAGCTCGGGATACCTTCTTCGCGCGCCCGGCGTTCAATCCGGCGACGGCAGATATAGAGCGCCCGCTCGAGCTCTTCCGGATCACGTGCGCGGTCATCACGGAACATGATCTGTTCGATTTCGGGACGTGTATCCTGAGCCTTCTGACCGATGATAGAGACATCAACCGGAGGCTGTCGCCAGCCATAGATATAAAATCCAAAGTGCAGGATCTCTGTTTCAACGATTGCGCGGGCGGCTTCCTGTTGCCCGAGATCGGTACGCGGCAAGAAGATCTGCCCGACGCAGATTGGATCATCCGTTGGCTCGTGGCCGCAGCGACTGACTTGATAGCGAAAGAATTCCTGCGGAACTTCGACCCGGATCCCGGCGCCATCACCCGTCTTGCCATCGGCGTCGACGGCGCCGCGGTGCCACACATTCTTGAGCGCTTTGATGCCCATTTCCACGATTTCACGGCGCGGCTTTCCATCGAGCGCGGCTACAAGTCCGACGCCGCACGCGCTGTGCTCGTCCTCAGGATTATAGGCGTGCCCATCGATCAAACGCTGGCGATTATCTTCATAGTTGCGAACAAAATCAGACATTGGTTTTTTGCTCCGCTGGGGTCTTCGTAAACCGTTCAAACATCTCAACTCATCCTTGTGCCGTTGGCGATCGGAGCATCCGGGCCAGCCAATCGAATAGCGCCCGCATCATCCGCAAATCCCAAGGTGAGGACTTCCGACATAAACTTCCCGATCTGGCGCGGCGGGAAGTTCACCACGCCCATGACCTGGCGACCGATTAACGCTTCAGGCGCATAGTATTCCGTGATTTGGGCTGAGCTTTTCTTCGTCCCAATCACTTCGCCAAAGTCGATCACCATTTTGATCGATGGCTTACGTGCGCCTTCAAGCGGCGCGGCTTCGATAACGGTCCCAATCCGGATATCCACGGCCAGAAAATCGTCAAAACTGATTTCGGGCATTGCCGGGGTGTCGGGTGTAAAGCTCAAATGCATGCTCTACTCCGCTGCAACTTTGCGCGCTTTGGCGGCGCTGCGCATCGATTTGTGCATTTGCTCGGCGGCCTCGCGGCCATCGACGATTGCCCAGACCACAAGCGAAGCACCGCGCACGATATCGCCAGCCGCATAGACACCCGGCAGGCTTGTTTCCATCGTCTTGAAGTCAACTTGGATGGCGCCCCAGCGATTTACGCGCAGCGCAGATTCATCGAACAGAACCGGCAAGTCTTCCGGATCAAAGCCGAGGGCCTTGATCACCATGTCGGCTTTCATGTCGACGGTCTCGTCCGTCTTTTCCGGCGACTGACGACCAGACGCATCCGGCGCCCCAAGTTTCATGCGGCGCACTTTTACGCCTTTCACTTTGTTCGCTTTGGTGTGCAGGACCGCTTCAGGGCCGGACAGCCATTCGAACTTCACGCCCTCTTCTTCGGCGTTGGCGACTTCACGCTCGACTTTCTAACAGCCTCCAACCGCGTCGGGTTTGGCGATACGGTTGAAGCGTTTGAAGAAGGCCCGCTCAACGCAGACGGTAAAAGAGTTGTCGTAATTGGCGGCGGGGACACGGCGATGGACTGTGTCCGCACCGCAGTCCGCCAAGGCGCAAAAGCTGTGACCTGTCTCTATCGCCGCGACCGGGCCAATATGCCGGGCTCACAGCGTGAAGTCGCCAACGCCGAAGAAGAGGGCGTGAA
>JBCBGJ010000191.1:0-5218 GCA_038526925.1 Pseudomonadota bacterium | reverse complement strand
TGAAGAGCACTGCGTTGCCATGCCATCCGAGGCTCACGTCGTTGCGAGCCACTTCGGCAATGGCAAAGTCGCTCTCTTTTCGGATGAGTGCGTGTGGCAATGCAGCTGGTCTTTGACCGAAGCGCTTGTCTGCTTCCTGCAGAACCACGATATCCGCATTAAGACTGTTGATCACCGATAGCGTTCGCTGCGGGTCACGCCTTTGATCAAGGCCCCACGCCTTGCGTATGTTATAGCTTGCGATACGGAGCCTTTGCTCTGGCATACCAAGAATATGGGAATGCGTAGGAAAAATGAAACAGGTTCGCTTTGAACAAGCTCGGCAACTTCTGGCGGATGCTGGACTGCTGGTTCGATTGATTTGGCTTGGACTACTTGGAACGATCGTCTTGTCATTGGCGTTCGGTCGGGTCGCCTTGGCCTTTGTAAGCATTGCGACATTGGCTCTGTCACTCACGCCAATATTCGTCGCCAGTCGGTTGTCTTTGCGGTTGCCGATCCCGTTCCTGGTGGCGACAACGGTGTTCATCGTGGCTTCAATCTTCCTGGGCGAAGCTTTGGATTTCTATAACCGTGTTTGGTGGTGGGACCTGGCGCTGCATTCTTCGGCCGCGATTGGCTTTGGGCTATTGGGGTTTCTTTTTGTGTTCATGTTGTTTGAGGGCGATCGATACGCGGCGCCAGCGTGGGCCATCGCTCTGATCAGCTTCTGTGTCGCAATGATGATCGGTTCAATGTGGGAAGTCTTTGAGTTCGGGATGGACCAAGTCTTTGGCTTGAATATGCAGAAATCAGGCCTGATGGACACGATGGGTGATCTGATCTTGAACGCAGCCGGCGGGCTTTTTGCGAGTGCGGCAGGATATCTATACCTCCACGAAAAGCGCTACGGCCCCCTAGACCCGTTTATTGAACAGTTCATCGAACAGAACAAAAAGTATTATCAGCGCGCCAAAGAGCGGTTTAAGACTAAGCTCTGAACGGGGGCTGGATTTCGAGCACACGTGTTTGACCAGCGTAGATGACGCGAAAGCCCTAATAGAATTGTGTTCGCAAGTTGATCAATGTGACTTGTCGCTGACCCGTCACGCTGCGCTGCGGCAAAAAGCATTCACAATTGTGGTCAGGGACACCTAAACTGAACCCATGATCGCTTTGTTCACGCTCGTTGTCCCGTTGGGTATTCTCATATTTGTTGTTTATCGCGGCTGGCCAATTCTCTTGGCTGCTCCAGTAATGGGCCTGTTTGCGGCAGGGCTTGCAACCGACCCTTTGCTTGCCACCCTGACACAAAGGTTCATGCCCGCTGCAGGAAGCTTCGTTGTATCCTTTCTGCCGCTCTTTCTTCTTGGCGCAGTCTTTGGAAAGCTGATGGAGGACTCCGGTGCCGCGATGTCGCTCGCGCGAGCCGTGTTGGCGCGCCTTGGACCATCGCAAGCAATGTCTGCGGTCGTTTTCACCTGTGCAGCATTAACGTATGGTGGCGTGTCGCTCTTTGTCGTCGCCTTTGCCGTCTACCCGTTGGCGCTGGCACTATTTCGTTCTTCGGGAATCCCGCACAGGCTCATACCCGGCGCAATTGCCTTGGGCTCCTTCACATTCACTATGAGTGCGCTTCCGGGGTCGCCCGCGATCCAGAACGCAATTCCGATGCCATACTTTGGCACGACGACCTTTGCAGCGCCCGGACTGGGCATAATTGCGGGCATCTTCATGGCTGCGGCAGGGTTACTGTACCTGACACGGGTCGCCAAAGCTGATGCTGGCGACGAGGTTGACCAGAGTGGGGTAGACATCTGCCTTGAAAGCGAAGACTTGCCGCCCATTTACTTGGCGATCACCCCCATCCTCATGGTGTTCGCTGGCAACTGGATTCTAGCGGAGATCGTTTTTCCACGCGCGGACCTGACATATCTTTCAGAGCCATCCTGGGGAGCCATGAGCCCATCGCAAGTGATCGGGATGTGGTCGCTGATCGGCGGACTTTTCCTTGCGATCCTTGCACTTTTTGCCCTGTCGTGGCGAAGTCTTGACGAACCAAAAGCCACCTTTGCCAGCGGGTCTCAAGCAGCGCTCTTGCCGCTCTTCAATACGGCTGCGCTTGTGGGCTTTGGCGCAGTGATCGCAGCACTTCCCGCATTTGGTTCGGTCAACGATCTGATCGTACAGATACCAGGTGGCGCACTGACTGGATTGGCTGCCGCGGCAAGTATTCTGGCTGGAATAACCGGGTCCGCCTCAGGTGGTATGTCTATCGCTTTAGATACCGTGGGGGCCTACTACTTGGGTCTCGCGACCAGCGAAGGCATCGATCCTGCCGCTTTGCACCGGATTGTCGCTCTTGCGACCGGGGGACTTGATGCCTTGCCGCACAATGGGGCGGTGGTGACGCTCTTGAGCATCGGAGGTCTCACGCACAAAGAGGCGTATGGGCCGATTTTTGTGGTCGCTGTGGTTATTCCCGTGATCGCAATGCTCATCACTCTATCGCTTGCAACAACGTTTGGGGTTTTCTGAACCGAGCGCCGAACGGCGTCTTTGTAATCTTGTGCGCTTTGGCGCGCAAAAAAAGCGCTTCGTGCAGCCATTCTTCTCAAAGATGATGTCAAACTATCCGTCAGTTTCCTTGGTCATGGCAATCACAGAGTGCATTAGGGGCTTGAGCTTTCGATAAGCAGTACACCTCAGACCCACCTTCTCCCGATCATGGTTGCTGTGCGAATGCTAAACCGGTTGGCTTGCCCCTTGCTCTCGGAAGGGAAACATTAGGGGCGCGCGCTCTTACCCCCTAGGGTGAGCTTCAGTTGCTTCTCCAATTCAAGCAGTGCGAAAAGCAGAACACCAAGTGCAACGACGATGATCCCTTCTCTGAAAGGAACTGCTTCTGTCCCGAAGACGACTTGTAGGGGAGGAAAGTAGGTCACTGCGAACTGAGCCGCAGTCACGGTCACTACGCAATACCACACCATATTTGTGCCGCGCACGGCTCTCCAAGTCAGAGAAGTCCCATAGATATTACGGATGAAAAAGAGGTAGGCGATCTCGAAAACGACAAGCGTGTTGAGCGACAGTGTTTGCGCCAGCGCTTGGCTATAGCCCGTATTGATTGCATAGGTGTAGATACTGAACACCCCCGCAAAGAACAGAAACGAGACCATGACGATCTGCCAGACCAGTTCCGGGTCAAGGATGGGCGCATCGCGGCGGCGTGGTGGACGATGCATTGTGCTTTCCTCAGTTGGCTCGAAAGCCAACGCGATCCCCAGTGTGACTGCCGTAATAAGGTTTACCCAAAGTATTTGGATCGGCGAGATGGGGAGCGCCATGCCCACCAGAAGCGCCACAATGATGACAATTGCCTCGCCGCCGCTGGTGGGTAAAAGCCAGGAGATGACTTTCTTGATATTGTCGAAAACTGTCCGCCCCTCGCGCACAGCAGCGGCGATAGACGCGAAGTTGTCATCGGCCAGCACAACATCAGACGCTTCCTTGGCGGCTTCGGACCCTTTCTGTCCCATGGCGATACCCACATCGGCCCTCTTGAGGGCAGGGGCATCATTCACACCGTCCCCGGTCATCGCGACGGTCAAATCGTGGGATTGCAGGGCCCGCACGAGGCGCAGTTTATGCTCTGGGGAGGTGCGCGCAAAGACGTCGACTTCAAGCACTTCGACCGCGAGGATCGCATCGTCCATCGTGTCGATCTGCGCTCCGGTCATGGCGGTATCGGTATGCCGTAGACCAATCTCTTCGCCGATGGCCTTTGCGGTGCCGATATGATCGCCGGTGATCATCTTCACGGCGATACCCGCAGACCGGCATTCCGCAACAGCTTGAATGGCCTCGGCGCGGGGCGGGTCCATGATGGCCACAAGCCCGATCAAGGTCAGATTTCCGTCGATGTCGTCGTGGCTGATCTCGGTGGTTGCGGGGTCCATCTTTCGGTGTGCCAAGGCGAGGACGCGGCGGCCCTTGGAGGTAAAGCTGTCTTCGATCTCGGACCATTCCAATGGGTTAATTGGTTCTGTGCCACCGTCTTGGATGATCTGATCCTGCGCCATGGCGAGGATCTGTTCGGGCGCGCCCTTGACCAACGCCACGACGTTTCCATCGGACGACCGATCCAAAGTCGCCATGAAGCGCGTCCGCGAGTCAAAGGGGATGACGTCGCTACGCGTCCATGTATCAGCGAGGGTCGTTGTGTCTTCCCCGGCCTTTGCAGAAAGGGCCAGAAGTGCCCCCTCCATGGGGTCGCCGTTTACGTTCCAGCTGTCATCGCTCTGGACGAGCGACGCGTCATTACAGCGCCCGGCTGCCAAGGCGAGATCCTTTAGCGCCTCGGTCTTTGGGGCGGCCGCACCATCCAAGGTAATCGCGCCTTCAGGGCTGTATCCGTCGCCGGCGACGTCAAAGACCTGACCGGCCGTAGCGACCTCTGTCACCACCATTTCATTGCGCGTCAGAGTTCCGGTTTTATCGGTGCAGATGACCGAGACTGCACCCACGGTTTCAATAGCCGGCAGGCGTCGCACAATCGCATTGCGGCGCGCCATAGACTGAACGCCGATGGCGAGCGTGATCGTCAGCACCGCTGGCAGGCCCTCGGGGATCGCTGCGACGGACAAGCCGACCACGGCCATGAACAGCTCAAAAAAGTCGTATTCCGCAACAAATGTCCCGAAGAGCAGCAAAAGCCCCGCGATGAGCAAGATGAAGAGGGTCAGCCAGCGGGCAAATGTGTTTGTTTGCTTTACAAGTGGTGTCTCTAGGGTCTCGACCTGAGACAGCATTCCGCTGATCCGACCGATCTCGGTGCTGGCGCCCGTGGCCGTGACCACGCCGCGCGCTTGTCCCGCAGTGATCAACGTTCCGCCAAAAACCATACCGTGACGGTCGCCCAGCGGCGCATCTACGGCACATGGACGAGTGTCTTTATCAACGGCTAGCGACTCCCCCGTTAGCATGGCTTCTTGCGCTTGGACGCCCCGTGCAAAGAGCAGCCTCATATCCGCCGGAGGTTTGTTGCCCGCCTCCAAAAGTACAATGTCGCCCGGCACGACCTCGGTGCTGTCGACCGCAATGCGTTGGCCGTCCCGTAAAACTGCAGCCTGAGGCGCAAGCATCTGCTGAATCGCATCCATTGCTTTTTCTGCGCGCCCTTCTTGGACGAATCCGATGACAGCATTCGCCAGGACGACCGCAAGGATCACTGCAGTGT